>JAZSIV010000025.1:0-10917 GCA_045533995.1 Eubacteriales bacterium | reverse complement strand
GAAATCATTTTTTCGACACGATCTTTATCGTAAAGCTTTTTCCGGTATACGTGAAGCATAACGTCGGGATAGTTGCCGTAATTGTCGGGATTCAATTCTATTTCACGAATCCACGCCTGATATACGCCTTCCCAATCCTTTTTGGCATGAAGCTCGTGAATTTTCGCTTCAAACTCTCGCCGATGCTCAATGCTCCAAACCAATTCCATATCGAATAAGGAATCTATAGAGCATTTGAAAAGCAAGGCGATTTTGGGCAAAAGAGCAATGTCGGGTGACAACAATCCTCGTTCCCATTTTGAGACGGTTTGCGATGAAACGCCGAGATGGTCGGCAACCGCCTCTTGCGTCATACCGTGAGTCAAGCGTAATTCTTTTAATTTGTTTTTGAGTTCCATATTTTTTACACCTTATTTTTCATCCAATAATCGTATTTCTTTTTTCGGTAGAGCAAAAGAAAAGCTATATATGTCAGGCAGTCGAGAATGGCGCTCAAGAGGTAGCCTACAAAAGGAATATTGATCATTGAATCAAACAAGCACATCGGGGCGAAAAAGAATGTCGGAAAAGAATTCGTTTTCTTTCCAAATACTAAACTATCGAACGTATTCAATATAAAGCAAATCAAAACGATCGAAGCAATGGAGATAAGCATTTTGGATTCACGCTTCAAGATCAGCTTGAAATCATCTGCAAAAGAAATATACTGCCTTTCTTTGTAATCTGAAACGACCTCATCTTCACCGATGCTTTTTCTGATCTTTGATGTGTACAGTAAGAAGAATCCGAATGCAACCGTTGTCATCAGCGCAATTATAAGTAACCTCAAAGTAGGGTTCTCAAGCCCACTCAATATTGCTCCCCAAATGGCATAAAGCGCAATGTATGCGACCAGCGTGATAATTGAAGCAAATGTGATATTACAAAGTGTTCGTTTCATAAATTTCTCCATAAGTTTTAGTTAGATTTATTATATCACAAATTGCACTGATTGTAAATGGACAATATGGCTCACGGTTGTGTCTGTTTTATATCAGAAAGCTTGTCAATTAGTCTATATAAAAGCATTTGTGTCCGCAAATACAGTTTGTAAAGGAAAAGACAGAGAACATGAAAAAATTCTCTGCCTTTTTCTGTCGGTAGGTAACATATTCTTAAAACTGTCCTCAAGAACACGTCTCATTTTCGGTCGGTTTTTTTATCAGTTCATATATTTGATATTGATCTGTCCGTCCTCGGTAACGGTAACGGTGTCAAGATTCATTCTGTAATTCTGCGCGGAAGCAAAATATTCTTCCTTTGAAGCAAAAAGCGGTTTGTAATTTGCCTTTATTTCTTTGGCACGCTCGCCATCGTTTGAAAGCAGCTTTCTTATCGCAACAAGAAGACACTCTGCGGTGTTAACACAAGCAGCTGTCGGGTCGATTATTCTGAAGTTATCTGCATGGCAAGCTCCTGTTGCACCGTCAGCCATACAGGTAACGACGGGCATAATAGTGGAAAGATCACCAAGGTCTGTGCAACCCGAATCACGGTCGTCATAGAGTATTACGCTATCCTCACCTGCGATCTCTCGCATAGATTCAGCTATAACGTCAACAAGCTCCTTGCAGTTATCAAGTGGATAATAACCCATACGGTCGATAAGCGTTACCTCGGCGCCCATTGCCGCTGCGGAGCAAGCAAAGGCACGATTTATCTTCTGATTGTATTTGCGGATAGTCTTTTCGGTTGCACCGCGTACGTAGCTGAGAACTACTACCTTGTCGGGCACAGTGTTTACTACCGTTCCGCCTTCTGTTATGATGGGATGGAAGCGGACTTTGCCCGAGTCTATAAAGGTTTCGCGCAATGCATTTGCCGCGTTGATCGCACAGGTTGCGGCATAGAGCGCATTTACACCGTGATGGGGACTTCCACCCGCATGTGCGGCTTTACCCTTAAATATCGCTTTTTTAACAACACAGCCGTTAAATCCGTGGTCAAGATAGAGTGCTTTTTTGCCTCCAAGATTTGCCGCGTGTACGTGAAGTGCAAGGTCTACTCCGTCAAACATACCTCTGTAAACGAACTCCATTTTTCCACTGAATGAGTGGATCACTCCGTCGTCAAAAAGCTGTTGCCTGAATTCAGGCTCGATGCCCTCTTCTGAGGGAACGGCAATAAAACGAACCTTTCCGCAAAGACCGTCAGCAGCACCCTCATTTTTTATAGCAGCCGCAACACCAAGCATAAGCGCGCCCTGTATATGATGTCCACACGAGTGAACTGCTTTTGTTTCGGGGTCGGCTTCGGGATGATTTGTTGAAATAAGCGAGTCGAGCTCTGCAATTACCGCAACGGTAGGACCTTCGATTCCCGTATCAAATTCGGCAGAAAAGCCTGTGATATTATCGGGATATGTTATCTCATACCCCAGCTCCTTAAATTTTTCGGATAAGTATGCTGTGGACTTTACTTCTCTGTAACCGGGCTCGGGAATAGACCAAAGCTTGCGTTCGGCGTCGAGCACCATCTGAATCTGTTTATCTGTAAGCATTGAATTTACCTTTCTTATTATGTGATAAGATTATTATACAAGTTATTTACGCATATTGTCAAGTATTAAATAAAAATATGGGGGCTTGTGCCCCCATATTTATCAATTGTATCTTACAGTTGCTGTACCGTCTTCGTTATATATTACCGCATCATAGCTTTTGTTTATTTCGTCGAGCGAGGCGAAATATTCTTCCTTATCTGCAAAGAGGGGAGTGAAGTTCTCCTTGATCTTCCTTGCACGCTTGCCGTTATTTTCAAGCAGCTTTCTGATCGCCATGAAGGAGCACTCTGCCGTTACAACACAAGCCTTATAGGGATCTGCCACAATGAATTTCTCCGAGTGAGTTCCACCCTTAGCACCCGAGCACATACAGTGAAGAGCAGGTATAAGGCAGGAAATATCGCCAAGGTCGGTAGCACCCGTGTCTCTCTCGTCGCATAGTTCAACGCTGTCAGGACCTGCAACCTCTTGCATAGC
The DNA here is from genome assembly GCA_045533995.1 of Eubacteriales bacterium. Lineage (GTDB taxonomy): Bacteria > Bacillota > Clostridia > Oscillospirales > CAG-272 > HGM12713. Next base: position 7,898 of record JAZSIV010000025.1, on the reverse strand, counting down.
CTCACAAAGCACCTCGGAAAGACCCTCATTATTATTGATGGGATAATATCCCATTTGATCCTCGATCTTCAACTGCGCACCAATGGAAAGTGCCGCGCCTGCAAACGCTCGGCTGATATTCTCGTTGTGCTTCTTAATGATCTTTGCTGTTCCGCCGCCGATAGATGCTTTAACAACTACCTCTGCGGGAATTTCCTCGATATGTCCGTCCTTTTCGGAGATTATCGGGGAGAAACGAACTGTATCGTAGTCTCTGAACACCTGTCGAAGTGCATTTCCCGCGTTTATACCCTGTATAGCCGCGTGAAGCGCGTTTATTCCGTGATGAGGTGAACCGCTTGCGTGAGAAGTGCGTCCAATAAAGGTTGCAGTTTTTCTCATGCTTCCGTTAAAGCCTTTATCAAGCCAAAGATATTTTCCTTTTCCAAGGCCTGATGCATGGATCATAAATGCCATGTCAACACCGTCAAAGAAGCCACGGTTTACAAATTCCATCTTTCCGCCAAGTGAACGGATGATTCCTTGCTCGCGGAGCTGCTCGCGGTATTCCATTTTTACGTATTCTTCTGCGGGAACGATTATAAATCTTACTTTGCCGCAAAGTCCGTCAGCCGCGCCCTCGTTTTTGAATGCGGATGCCACACCGTAGAGAATCGTTGTCTGAATATGGTGTCCGCAAGCGTGAACTGCGCCCGTTTCGGGGTCAGCCTCAGGGTGAGAGGGAATTATAAGAGCATCAAGCTCGCCTATCATAGCGACGGTAGGACCGGGGATTCCCGTATCGAATTCGGCAATAAATCCGGGGATGTTTCCCGCGGGAATAGTTTTATATCCAAGCTCCTCAAATTTTTCTATAAGATATGCGGACGATCTGTGCTCACAATAACCGATCTCGGGCATAGACCAAAGCTTTCGCTCAATTTCAAGGATAGATTCAACCTGTTTTTCTGTAAGCATAAATTTAATTCCTTTCACCACAAATTCAGCTTAATTATACAATCAGTCAATAGCTTTGTCAAGCGATCAAAATATTTTTTAATTATTAAAATGAATTGAATTATATAAAATTTTATGCTAATATCCAAGTAGGATCTTAGGATAAAAAACATTTATTCGATATGTTTTGAGGTGATTTATGAAATATGCCAATCTTCATTTGCATTCCACATATTCCGATGCGCAGTAGTACCGGAAGCAATGATATTCCCGCATTCCAAGGAATAAGTGAGGAAGAGTATTGGGAGATAAAGGAGCGTCGTCGTGGCTGATCAAAAAGACCGTAGGTTTTTACCTACGGTCTTTTTTGTTTGCTATAATTATAAAAAAGGGGATAACTATTATTGCTGCAACTGCGGCGGCAAGGAAGATATTTCTGTTTGGAACAAATGATGCAGTTCCGTCGCTTCCGATTATCGTTGCGGCATTATTCAGAACGGTTTTTCCTATGAACGGTCCGAGAATTCCTGGTATAAATACCTGCGAGAAAATTCGCACACCTTGAAGTCGTCCTGCTTTCCCAACGGGGATATTATCTCTTATCATTGCTCCAAAGACTGCCATACCTGCAAGATATCCGCTCATCATAAGAAGAGATCCTATAAAGACGGGGAGGGTCGTCCTTGTGAAAAAGAGTATCGCATAACCTATGAGTAAGAAGGAAAGAGCGCTTATGCACGGCAGGGTGAAGCCTTTTTTGTCGTAAAGCTTGCCCCAGAGCGCAGTTACCACCGCCGCTATGATGATAGCGGGCGCCATTATGAGCACGTAGTCAGTCATTCCGAGCGATACCTCATAGTATATTATGAGATATGGCATAAATATTTGTATTGAGATATTGAATACGGTAAATGCGATAAGGGTTATGTATAAGGTTATGTTATTTTTTATTGTACTCGGGCAAAAGCCGTATGCAATTCCCTCAAGATAGGGTGTTTTTACAGGCTCTATCTCGGGCTCTTTGATTATAAAGAATCCAAGTATACCAACGGCAAGAGTTAGAACACCGATTATGATAAAGATAAGAGTCCAACTTGAGCTTTTCTCAAGGTCAAAAAACATAAATCCGCCAAAAACAACAAGCACAGAAACAAGCGGCATCATAGCATTGATACCTTCTGCCGCGCCTCTGTTTTCCGAGTTTGTTGAGTCGGTAAGCCAAGCATTGAATGCGGCATCGTTTGCACTTGAGCCGAAAAAGGTCATCACACAGTCAAGAATTATAGACAGTGAAATGCCAACTGCGGCGGCAGAAACGGTCATTGGGATGAATTTAGAGATAATATCGGTGCGCACGAGAGCAAAGCTGAGTATCGATATGCCCCACGCGATGTATCCTGCACAGATGAAGAGCTTTCGCTTGCCTATCTTGTCCGAAAGAGCGCCGATAAAGACGGTAGTAAGTGTTGCGGTAACGGCAGATGCGGCTACCATATTGGAAATATCTGCGGCAGAAGCATTGAAGGATTTATAAATGAAAACGTTGAAATACATATTTTCAACGACCCATGCGATCTGCCCCATCAAGCTGAATATTGTAAGAGCCAACCAGAATTTACGTGAGCTTTTAGCTTTCATGATCTATATCCTCATATCCAAAATTTTTCAGATGGGCTTTTCAGGTCGATATCATCAAGCGAAAGATCCTTTGTCATTTCGTATATTCTTGATGCAAAATTGATGTCGTGCATAGAAATGCCTATGTTGTATGCAAGAATTCTTTCCTTATCGTTTTCTCTGCCTGCCTTCTTGCCAGAGAGGACGTCACTGACCTCGGCAAAGCTTTTGAATTTATCAAAATTCTTAAAGTGGCAAACGTGACCGACATCGTCGGCAAATACCTTGTCAAAAAAAAGATCGCAGTTTGTAAAGCCGCGTGTATGTATCGGCACTACGAGAACACCCTCGTCAAAGCAATCGTCAGAGCAAAAGTCGCCGTCGGTATAGGTTATCGCCGAAACGACGACGTCCGAGCCGCGCATAAGCTCTTCGGTGCTGTCTACAATGATAAATTCAATGTTTTTGTACGTGGAGAAGCGCTTTACAAAATCCTCTGCCTGATCCTTATATTTAAGAAGCTTTATCTTGAATTCCTTTTCGGGAGAGGTTTCGAGAAGAACTGCAAGCGTTGCTCGGGCGGTATTTCCAAGCCCCATAAAGCCGAGGGTTGAATAATTCTTTTTGGCAAAGAGCTTTATGCTGTGTGCCGCGACCGCACCCGTTCTCATAGTAGTGATCCAGTCGCCATCCATAAGCGCAAGAAAATCTCCGTTTTCGGTGTCAAGCAGGAGTATTTTGCTGTCAAGACTGGGTTCACGCTCGGGGTATCTTGTTACTACCTTAACACCGCCCGTCTTGCTTCCTATAGTTGGCATAATATTGCAAAAAACACCGTCGCGCGGCTTCAGACTTATCTTTGCGGGCAGAATATATTTGTCTTTATTTTCAAGTGCGTCTACCACCCAATCATAACAAAGGGCGGGGGATATATTAAGCTTTTTGATATCCTCAAATGTTACAATTTTCATATATTTTCCCCTTTATTTTACTTTATTCAGTATACCATAATATGAACCTTAAGTCAAGCAAGCAAAAAAGACAAAACACAGCCCTCGCGAAAATCTTCAGCGAGGGCTGTATATATTTATCTTTCTTCTCTGAAATACGGCAGACCAAGACCCGCGGGTGCTTGATTTTCCTTTTTGTTTCTGATACTTGTTATAACGAGAACGATGATAGTTACGATATAGGGTATCATATTGAGAAGAGGCTTCAGTTCAAGTCCAAAGGTTTGGAACATTGAGGGGAAGAATATCGGCAAATAGGAGCTTGCAATATAGAGAGCACCGAAGATCGTTGCACCTAATATTGTAAGGTGGGGACGCCACAGCGTAAATATAACAAGAGCTACTGCAAGCCAGCCCATAGGTTCAATGGACTTATATGCTTCCTGCGAGCCCGAGTAATCCATAATATAGAAGAGTCCGCCAAGTGCCGCTATTCCGCATCCGATACAGGTTGCTACGTACTTATATCTCGTTACGTTTATTCCAACTGCATCCGCTGTCGCGGGGCTTTCACCGACCGCTCTGAGATTAAGTCCGACGCGGGTGCGGGAGAGCACGTAAGAAGCAATAAGCGCGATAATAATTGCGAGATATACCATGCATCCGCAATAGATCCACGATCCGTCTTCCTTTGTGAAGGGATAGCGGAAATACGAAAGGGCGTAAATGCAGTTGTTCCACGAAACGTGAGTCATAATGAAGTTGTTGAGCGCAACACCGAAGATGGTCATAACAAGACCTGTAACGTTCTGATTTGCACGGAGCGAAACCGTAAGGAAGCTGTAGATAAGTCCCATAAGTCCGCCAACAAGGAAGCTTGAAAGAATGGAAATAATAACGACGAGAACGGGATGTATGCCCTTGTTTGCCATTATCTGAAGCGCGACGCATCCGCCTGCTCCGCCCATACACATAATACCCGGTATTCCAAGGTTCAAGTGACCTGCTTTTTCAACAATTATCTCGCCGACCGCGCCGTAAAGAAAGGTCATTCCAAGAGGAATAGCACAAAGAATAAAGTCAATAAAATTATTCATTATTTATCCTCCTTTGAGCCTTTTAAGCTTTTGAATTTAATTTGGTAGTTTATAAAGAATTCACACCCTACTATAAACAAAAGAATTATGCCGACTATAACGCTCGGAAAGTCAGAGCTTATTCCGACGGGAACGTTGTCGGATGCGTTGTTGAGGAATGAATCGACCTTTGTGTTACTAAGATCTGTAACGAGCTGATCTGCTCCACCGTTGAGGAATGTTATAAGGAATGAGGTGAGTATCATTATAAACGGATTGAATTTTGCGAGCCACGATACCATTATTGCCGTAAAGCCTTGTCCGCCTGCGGTTTCAAAGGTGATCGAATGGTCAAATACCGATACGATAAGGAATCCAACGATTCCGCAGAGCGCACCCGAGATGATCATTGTTCGCATAATTACCTTTTTAACGTTTATTCCGATATATCTTGCGGTATTCTCGCTCTCACCGACGACAGAAAGCTCATAGCCCTGCTTGCTGTAATTGATGTATATATACATAAATACAGTTATAGCAAGCACTACAAGTATCACCGTAAGCTCGTCGCCGTAGCTCCAGCTTGGGATCAAATTAAAATGTCCGTAGTGAAGCTCACCCAACGTGTTGTCGGTAGGCTCCCATATAGCAAGCATATATTTGACAAGCTGAATGGCTATATAGTTCATCATCAGTGTAAAGAGTGTTTCATTTGAGTTCCACAGAGCCTTAAAGAGAGAGGGAATAAAGCCCCAAACTGCTCCTGCAATTATAGCTGCCAAAAGCATTATAATTATAAGGATAGGCTCAGAGATCTTTCCGCCAAAGTAATATGCGCAAGAAATAGAAGCGAGTGCGCCCACAAGCACCTGTCCCTCACCGCCTATGTTCCAGAATCTCATAAGGAATGCGGGAGTAAGGGCAATAGCAATGCCGAGAAGTATAGAAAGGTCTTTGCCGAGTATCCATAGCTTTCTTTCACTTCCGAAATTACCCTTTATAAATGCGCTGAACAGTTTAATGGGATCTACACCTGCAAAAATGTAAGAAAAGATGGTACAAAAGATAAGAGCAAGAACTATTGCAGCAGCTCTTATCATAATACCCTTCCACAAGGGAAGTGAGCTTCTTTTTGATATATGAAAGAGAGGCTCGTGAATTGTTTTATCCTTTTTCATATCAAGCTTCTCCTTCCTTATTTGTTGTTTCTTCTGCTTCGTTGTGTCTGTCTGTCTTTGTCATAAGGTAACCGACCTCTTCCTTGGTTGCCGTTCTTCCGTCGACGATGCCTGTTATCTTTCCTGCACAGATTACCATAATTCTGTCGCAGAGCTCAAGTAGAACGTCAAGGTCCTCACCCACGAAAATAACCGATACACCTTTCTGCTTTTGCGCAGTAAGAAGATTATATATCGTATAAGATGAATTGATGTCAAGGCCGCGAACGGGATATGCTGCCATAAATACTGTGGGAGCAGATGCTATCTCTCGTCCAACAAGTACCTTCTGTACGTTACCGCCGGACAAGCGTCTGACGGGTGTGTTTACACCGGGTGTCGACACTTCAAGGCTCTTTATAATGTCCTCAGCAAGCTTTTGGGGATTCTTTCTGTCAAGGAAAACAGAATGACCTTTGTTATAGCTACGGAGCATCATGTTGTCGACCATATCCATATTTCCGACAAGACCCATACCAAGTCTGTCTTCGGGAACAAAGGAAAGTCTTACTCCAAGATCTCTTATCTGAACGGGAGTCTTGTTTCTAAGATCTTCTTCAGCTTCGGTCTTGGGGTCAATATAGGTGATGCTTCCTTCGTCGACTCGAAGAAGTCCCGCAATGGCTTCAAGCATTTCCTTCTGACCGCTTCCCGCGATTCCTGCGACACCGAGGATCTCTCCCGATCTTGCGGTAAAGCTTATATTATCAAGTATCTTTCTTCCGTCTTCATCGGCTACCGATACGTTTTCAACCTTGAGTCGGTCGGTCGGATTTTCGGGAAGAGGGCGATCAATGTTAAGGGTCACTTTTTTGCCAACCATCATTTCGGTAAGCTCGGCTTCATTTGTCTTTGCTGTTTCAAGGGTCGCAATATGCTCTCCCTTGCGAAGTACTGTAACTCGGTCGGATATCGACAACACCTCGTGGAGCTTGTGCGTAATTATCAGGATCGATTTTCCATCATCACGCATTTTGCGCAGAACCGCAAAAAGCTTTTCAGTCTCTTGAGGTGTGAGAACAGCGGTCGGTTCGTCGAGAATGAGAATGTCAGCGCCTCTGTAAAGTACCTTCAGTATCTCTACCGTCTGTTTTTCGGAGACTGACATCTCGTGTATTTTCTTTCTGGGGTCAATGTGAAATCCGTATCTTTTGGATATTTCAAAGACCTTATCGTTTACGTCTTTAAGATTGTATCTCTTTTTGTCAGACGTACCAAGTGTAATATTTTCAGCGGCTGAAAAAACATCAACAAGCTTAAAGTGCTGATGTATCATGCCTATTTTATACTTAAAAGCATCTTTGGGAGAACGGACGACAACTTCATTTCCGTTTACGAACATCTGACCCTCATCCGGATAATAGATCCCCGAGATCATATTCATGAGAGTTGTTTTTCCGCATCCGTTTTCTCCGAGTATCGCAAGTATTTCGCCTTTATATACCGTAAGGTCAACCTCTTTGTTTGCAATTACCGGTCCGAAATATTTCGATACCTTTTTCATTTCAAGTGCAACGTCTTTGTTCACTTTATTTCCTCCGAAGGTTATGAACTTATCTATAATCAAGTAGAGGCGGAGCAGCGGCTCCGCCTCTTTCAAAATCAAGTAAGGATTAGAACTTTACGTTCAAAAGGGTGATTCCATCGATCTGGATATCAAAGTATGGAGCTGAACGATACTTGGACTCCTCGAAGTAACCGTCCTTAGATACAACCTCTGTATCTCCTGCAAATGCCTCATCAGTATCAACATCTGCCTTGTAGGAGATAAGCTTGCCGTTCTCATCAACGGTAGCATTAACGTTCTTTGTGTTTTCGCCTTCCTTAACAACAGTTACTGTGAATGTATCTGTATCGAATACGTGGCGTGTGCCGGCAACGAGTTCAGCCTTAACAGTGTCAAGCTTTGCCTGTGTGTCAGCAGCTGCAGCAGCAGTGTTTACTTCAGTAAGAGCAACAGAACCTGTTGTGATAGTGCCTGTCCAGTCAGCATCGATAGCCGTGCCGTTCATTGTATTCTCACAGATAAGCTTGATGTACGGTGTCCAGTCGATCTTTGAAGATACAATGAATGTGTCGGGGCAAGAGCTGAGTGTGCTTCC
>JAZSIV010000039.1:0-2568 GCA_045533995.1 Eubacteriales bacterium | reverse complement strand
ATCGCACTCTTTGCAGGCGCATTCTTCTCTGATTCCTCTTGGGTAGGAACCATGATGTACTTTGCAGGCATCGTTATTATATTCTTCTGCGCACTTCTTATAAATAAGCTCACAGGAAACAAAAACAGAAAATCTTTCTTCATCATCGAGCTTCCCGAATACAAGGTGCCGAGCTTCTGGAAGGCCTTTCTTTCAATGTGCCAGCGCGGTTGGGCATACATAGTTAAGGCGGGAACGATCATCCTTGTATGTAACTTCGCAGTTCAGCTTATGCAGTCGTTTGCTTGGAACTTCCAGCCCACAGACGACGCAAGTCAGTCGATCCTTGCAACGATTTCTCTTCCCTTTGCATACCTATTTGCTCCCATTGTTGGCATGGTTGCTTGGCAATTTGCGGCGGCAGCTATCACAGGCTTTATCGCGAAGGAAAACGTTGTCGGAACACTCGCAGTTTGCTTTGTAGGTCTTGAGAACCTCATCGACACCGAAGAGCTTGCGCTTATAGGTAACGGCGCTGAGGTTGCGGGCATTATGGCTATCACAAAAGCAGCCGCCCTTGCATACCTTATGTTCAACCTCTTCACACCTCCCTGCTTCGCGGCTATCGGTGCTATGAACTCTGAGATCAAGAGCAAAAAATGGCTCTTTGCAGGCATCGGACTTCAGTTCGCTGTCGGATACTCTCTCGGATTTCTCGTATTCTTTTTCGGTACGCTCTTCACAGGCGGCAGCTTCGGCGAAGCTTGGATGCCCATTCTCGGCTGGTCGCTCGTCGCATTCTTTGCAATTATAATTGCTATCCTTATCTCAAAGAAAAACAAGGAGCTTAAGGCAGAAAGCAATCTCAAAGCAATGCAGACGAAAAAGAAACCGTTAACGTTTGAGGTGATTAAATGACTCTCACAGACATTATCGCAATAGCAGCGATCGCTCTTGTGGTGATCGGTGCTGTGGCATACATTATAAAAGAGAAAAAGAGCGGCAAAAAGTGTATCGGCTGCCCCAATGCATGCTCATGCAACGCAAAAAAAGACGGCTCGTCTTGCTGTGACTGTAATGCTGAAAATGAATAAATAAAAAGCGACCCGCTCGGTTCAAAATTAAACCGAGCGGATTTATTTTAAGCTATTTTATTTAAGCTTAGCAAGTGCCGCCTTAACACCGTCCAGCTTTTCACGGTATTTTGCGAGTTTGTCCTTTTCAGCCTCAACTACAGCCGCAGGAGCCTTTGCAACAAAGCCCTCATTCGAAAGCTTCTTTTCAAGTCTCTCTATCTCTCCATTGAGCTTCTTTTCCTCGCCCTCAAGACGAGCCCTTTCCTTTTCGGTATCAATGATATCCGAAAGAGGCAGATAAACGGTAGCGGAATCTGTGATGATCTGTACCGAGTCATCAGCAGAGATCGAACCCTCAAAATCAGCCTTTATATCAACCTCGGATGCAGACGCAAGACGAGCGAAGAAGATAGCGGTATCCGCATTGAAGGACTCCTCATACTTTGTCTCGATATATACCTTTGCCTTACGTGAAGGAGGAACGTTCATCTCGCTGCGGCGGTTTCTTATCGCCTTGATAGCCGAGATAACTCTGCCCATACACTCTGCGTCGGATGCGAAATCAAACGTCTCATCATATTTAGGATATGAAGCAATCATTATGCTCTCACAGTCGTGAGGAAGCGCCTGATAGATCTCCTCTGTAATAAAGGGCATAAAGGGATGGAGCAGCTTGAGAATACCCTCAAGGATATAAACAAGCACGTTCTGTGCAACGAGGTTTGCCTCTGTTCCCTTTTCGGAAAGTCTTGCCTTGCAAAGCTCGATATACCAGTCGCAGAAGATATCCCAAGTGAAGTCATAGAGAGAAGCAAGCGCAACTCCTACTTCAAAGCGGTCAAGAGCACCTGTAACGTTTTCAACAAGATCGTTAAATTCCTTAAGTATCCATCTGTCCTCAAGAGCAAGCTTGTCGGATGCGGGAAGCTCAACGTTTTCAATGGTAAGATTCATTCTTACGAAACGGGACGCATTCCAAAGCTTGTTAGCAAAGTTTCTTGCCGCCTCGATCTTCTCATCGGAGAAACGCATATCGTTTCCGGGCGAGTTACCCGTTGCAAGCGCATAACGGAGAGCGTCAGCGCCGTACTTGTCAATGATCTCAAGAGGATCTATTCCGTTGCCGAGAGATTTCGACATCTTTCTTCCCTGTGCGTCACGTACGAGTCCGTGAATAAATACCGTAGAGAAGGGCTCCTTGCCCATGTGCTCAAGTCCCGAGAAGATCATACGCGAGACCCAGAAGGTTATTATATCGTATCCAGTTACGAGTACGCTCGTGGGATAGTATTTCTTAAGATCCTCTGTCTCATCAGGCCAACCGAGTGTCGAGAAGGGCCAAAGTGCAGACGAGAACCAGGTGTCAAGCACGTCCTCGTCCTGATGAACTGCCGCACCGCACTTGGGACAAGCGGTAATGTCCTCGCGCGAAACGGTCATCTCGCCGCAGGTGTCGCAGTAGAATGCGGGAATGCGGTGTCCCCACCAAAGCTGGCGCGAAATGCACCAGTCG
>JAZSIV010000141.1:0-5765 GCA_045533995.1 Eubacteriales bacterium | reverse complement strand
CTTGGCGTAACGGGATCGGGTAAGACCTTTACAATGGCAAACGTGATTGCCGAAATCAATCGTCCGACACTTATTCTGGCTCATAATAAGACCCTTGCGGCACAACTTTGTACTGAGTTCCGTGAATTCTTCCCCGAGAATGCAGTGGAATATTTTGTTTCCTATTATGATTATTATCAGCCCGAGGCATATATACCCGGAAAGGATATGTATATCGAAAAGGATGCGATGATAAACGAGGAGATAGATATGCTTCGCCACAGTGCAACGTCCTCCTTAATTGAGCGTAGGGACGTTATAATCGTGGCGAGTGTGTCGTGTATTTATTCGCTTGGTGACCCCGAGGAATACAGAAATCTTGTTATTGCTTTGAGACCGGGACTTGAAATGTCGCGCGACGACCTTATCAAGCGTCTTGTTGCGATAAGCTATGACAGAAATGATCTTTCACTTGAAAGAAACAAATTCCGTGTCAGAGGGGACACGGTCGAGCTTATTCCGTCGGATATGTCAGAGCACGCAATACGTGTTGAATTTTTCGGAGATGAGATAGATAGGGTTTCGGAGATCAATATTGTAACGGGTGAAATGATGAGAGTATAGTCATACTGTCCCGTGCACCCTGCAACACACTATGCCGTTTCGGACGATAAGAGGGAAAGAGCACTTGAAGAAATTGCCCGTGAGATGATAGAACGACGTGAGCAATTTCGTTCTGAGGGAAAACTTATAGAGGCGCAGAGAATAGAGGAGCGTGTCAAATATGACATTGAAATGCTACGCGAGGTAGGCTTTTGCTCTGGAGTTGAGAACTATTCAAGAGTTCTTTCGGGCAGAGAGCCGGGGTCTACTCCTTATACATTGCTCGACTATTTCCCCGATGATTTCGTCTTGTTCGTTGACGAATCTCACGTTACTTTGCCGCAGGTAAGAGGAATGAGCGGCGGAGATACCGCAAGAAAGAAAAATCTTATTGATTTTGGTTTTCGCTTGCCGTCGGCGTATGACAACAGACCTCTTTATTTTGAAGAGTTTGAAAGCAAGATACATCAGACTGTATTCGTTTCCGCAACCCCCGGGGATTATGAGACAGAGCATTCTGAACAGACCGTTGAACAGATAATCCGTCCGACAGGACTCGTTGATCCCGAAATAGACGTGCGTCCCGTTGAGGGTCAGGTGGACGATCTTATGGGAGAGATCCGTAAAAGAGTCGAAAAGAACGAAAGGGTGCTTGTTACCACGCTTACGAGAAGTATGGCAGAGGATCTTACAGAATATCTTGATAATAACGGTATTAAGGTAAGATATATTCACTTCAACGTTGATACGATGGAAAGAATGGAAATAATCCGTGACCTCCGCCTTGGAGTTTTTGACGTATTGGTTGGAATAAACCTTCTGCGAGAGGGACTTGATATACCCGAGGTGTCGCTTGTGGCGATACTTGATGCCGACAAAGAGGGATTTTTGCGAGCCGAGAGAAGTCTTATACAGACAATAGGACGTGCCGCAAGAAATGCCGAGGGCAAGGTAATTATGTATGCCGATAAGATCACGGGATCTATGGAGCGTGCTATAAGTGAGACAAACCGCCGCCGTGCGATACAGACTAAATATAATGAAGAGCACGGTATCATTCCAAAGACAATTATTAAGGGAATCAGAGATATAATCGAAATTGCAAAGAAAGACGATGCGCTTGAGCATACCAAGGCAAAGAAATCAACAAAGAAGATGAGCAGTACAGAGCGTACAAAGCTTATTGACGAGCTTGCAAAGCAAATGCGAGAGGCATCACGAAAGCTTGAGTTTGAACAGGCGGCATATCTTCGTGACAGGATTGCGGCGCTTCGAGCAGAGGGCGAAAAGAAGATTAAAAGATAAATTTATTAAGAGGAAAACATGTCCGAATCAATTATTATTAAAGGCGCAAGAGAAAACAATCTTAAAAATATAAGCGTTGAGATACCGAGAGATAAGCTTGTGATTTTTACGGGACTTTCGGGCTCGGGTAAATCGTCGCTTGCTTTTGATACCATATATGCTGAGGCGCACAGACGTTTTGTGGAGTCGCTGTCTTCCTATGCAAGACAATTCCTCGGTCAGCTTGATAAGCCCGAGATAGATCTTATAGAGGGGCTTTCTCCCGCAATTTCAATAGATCAGAAAACAACGTCAAAGAACCCTCGTTCTACGGTAGGAACGGTTACCGAGATATATGATTATCTCCGCCTTTTGTATGCGAGAATAGGTGTTCCTCACTGTCCCGTGTGCGGAAAAGAGATAAAAAGCCAAACTACTGACGTTATAATAGACAGGATACTCGAATTGCCCGAGGGAGAGCGATTTATGGTATTGGCTCCCGTTGTAAGAGCACAAAAGGGAATGCACGAGAAAGTGTTTTCCGATGCTAAAAAGAGCGGCTACGTTCGCGTTCGTGTTGACGGAAGCATTTACGATCTTTCGGAAGAAATAAAGCTTGATAAAAATAAAAAGCATAGTATAGAGGTGGTTGTTGACCGTCTTGTTATGCGAAACGATATCCGTTCGCGTCTTGCAGATTCGGTTGAAAACGCGCTTTCACTTGCCGATGGGCATTTGATTATTGTAACAGTACCGCGAGAGGGAGAGGGACAGGAATTCGAATTTTCACAAAATTATGCGTGTGAAGAACATGGAATATCTTTTGGTGAACTTGAACCCAGAATGTTCTCATTCAATAATCCCGTTGGTGCGTGTCCGCACTGTGCAGGTCTTGGACAGATGCGCAAGGTGGCAGTCGACAGACTTATACCCGATCCAACTCTTTCTTTGCGAAAGGGAGCTATTGCCGTAAACGGCTTTAAGACAATGGAGGAGGAAAGCTGGAACGGTCCGCTCTTTATTGCCGTTGCCGAAAGATTTGGCTTTACTATTGATACTCCGATTGAGGAACTTAGCAAAGAACAGCTTGACGTATTGTATTATGGCTCGGGAAATGAGATGTACGATATCGTGAGATATTTTGCGCGTGAGGAGCATCATCAAAAGGTCAGGTTTGAGGGACTTGTAAAAATGCTTGAAGCGAGAATGATGCAAGGAACTGCAGAGGAATATTATGAGCAATTTGTTGAAGAAGCACCTTGTCCCGAATGTGACGGAAAAAGGCTTTCGCCGACCATTTTGTCTGTCACCGTAGGCGGACTGAATATAAGTGATTTTTGCGCGCTTTCGATTTCAAAGGAGCTTGATTTTGTAAATAACCTTGAGCTTAGTGAAAATGAAAAAATAATTTCCTCGGAAATACTCAAGGAGATCAAAAGCCGTCTCGGATTTCTTGTAAGTGTCGGACTTGATTATCTCACACTTTCCCGTTCGGCAGGAACTTTGTCGGGCGGTGAGGCACAGAGAATAAGGCTTGCAACACATATAGGCTCATCCCTTATGGGAGTACTGTATATTCTTGATGAGCCGAGTATCGGTCTGCATCAACGTGATAACTCAAAGCTTATCGCAACTCTTAAACGCTTGCGTGACCTTGGAAATACGGTAATTGTCGTCGAGCACGACGAGGAAACTATGGCGGAATCGGACTATATCGTTGATATAGGTCCTGGTGCAGGACGTCACGGCGGTGAGATAGTTGCACAGGGAACTCCCGAGGAGGTTATGAATAATGAAGCATCTATAACGGGCGCTTATCTTTCGGGACGAAAAAAGATACGTGTTCCCGCTACGAGAAGATCAGGCAACGGTGCAATTTTATCTGTAAAAGGCGCAAGAGAGCATAATCTTAAAAATATAAATGTTGACATACCGCTTGGTTGCTTCGTATGCGTTACGGGAGTTTCGGGTTCGGGAAAATCATCGCTTGTAAACGGAATAATCAATCCCGTCCTTTCACATAAGCTTAACGGCGCGATAAGATTTGCGAGCGGATATGATAAAATAGAAGGAATAGATAATCTTGACAAGGTCATTGATATCGATCAAAGCCCGATTGGAAGAACTCCACGTTCTAATCCTGCGACCTATACAGGTGTATTTACCGATATAAGAGATCTTTTCGGCAAGACGGCAGATGCAAATGCTAAAGGATACAAATCGGGAAGATTCTCCTTTAACGTTCGCGGAGGACGTTGCGAGGCTTGTGAGGGCGACGGACTTAAGCGAATAGAGATGCATTTTTTGCCCGACGTATACGTTACCTGTGACGTTTGTAAAGGAAAGAGATATAATAAGGATACGCTTGAGGTTAAATATAAAGGTAAAAATATATCCGACGTTCTTGAAATGACAGTTGAGGAAGGACTCGCTTTCTTTGACGGAATTCCGAAGATAAAGCAGAAATTACAGACGCTTTTCGACGTAGGACTTGGATATATCAAGCTTGGACAGTCTTCTACAACACTTTCGGGAGGAGAAGCGCAGAGAGTAAAGCTTGCAACAGAGCTTGCAAGAAGAAGTACGGGAAAAACGCTTTATATTCTTGACGAGCCCACAACAGGTCTTCATTCGGCAGACGTAGCAAAGCTTATTGAAATTTTGCAAAGGCTTGTTGACGGCGGCAATTCGGTGCTTGTTATAGAGCATAATCTTGATGTTATAAAGACGGCAGACTATATAATTGACCTCGGACCCGAGGGAGGAGATCATGGCGGAACGCTCTTGGCAACGGGAACTCCCGAGGAAATCGCTCAGAAAGAGAACTCATATACGGGTCTGTACCTAAAAAAAGTGTTGTCTAAGTAAATAATACGGTGTATATTTGCATAATTATGCGAATATACACCTATTTTTTTGAATTACATAGAAAAAATCTGCATTTTTATACAAGAAATTTTAAAAAAGGTATTGACAAGTGGGAAAATGGGTTGTATAATAGGTCCATACAAAAAACATTTCATTTCTAAGGAGAAAAAAATTATGAAAAAAATATTGTCTTTGATTTTGGTTGCTACATTGCTTGTTTCCGTGCTTTGCTTTGCAGGTTGCGGTAAGAAAGATGACAACACACTTACAGTTTACACAGAAGCTGGCTTCGCTCCCTATGAGTTCATTTACAACAACGAGATCGTTGGTGTAGATATAGCTATTATGCAGGCAGTTGCAGAAGAGCTTGGTAAAGAGCTTGTAGTTACTGATGTTGATTTTAACACCATTTGTACATCCGTTCAGAACGGTAAGGCAGACGTAGGTGCAGCAGGTATCACGATCAGAGCTGACCGTGCAGAGCAGGTTGATTTCTCAATACCTTATTCTTCAACAGAGCAGTACATAATAGTTCCTGCTACTAACGATACGATCAAGAATCTTGACGATCTTAAGGGTAAGAAGATTGGTATTCAGAACGGTACAACATCTGATATGCTCATTGCTGACCTTATAGCTGATGGTACACTTGCAGGATCTGAAATCATTCCTTACACATCTCCTGCAGTTGCAGCAGCTTCTATGAATAAGCAGGATGCTGTTGTTACAGATAAGCTTACAGCTCAGCTCATCGTTGCTAACGATGCTAACCTTAAGGCATTTGCACTTGTTAAGGCAGACGGAACTCCCGCTGCTGAGGTAGAGGAGTACGGAATCTGTGTACAGAAGGGCAACAAGGAGCTCCTCGATGCTATCAATAAGGTTCTTGAGAAGCTCATGGCTGACGGAACAATCGATAAGTGGGTAGAAGAATACTCCGCAAAGGCTAAGAAAGTTGGCGCGTAAGTCAACAACTTAATTTATTAATAACAGCGGGAGACAAGTCGGATCGTAGCCATGTCGTTCTGTGA
>JAZSIV010000030.1:0-2094 GCA_045533995.1 Eubacteriales bacterium | reverse complement strand
CAAACACCGATAATAGATCAGGCAAGGCTTGTTATTGAATGTAAAAAGTTATATTATGACGATATAAAGGAAAGTAATTTCCTTAATAAAGAGCTTATATCAAATTATAAAGACGGAGACTATCACAGACTTTACGTTTGTGAGATAGAAAAAGTGCTTTTGGCACAATAAAAGGGGATATTATGACGATAAGAGAAGAAGTTGAATTTCTTTGTAATAATGCGAAAGAGGCATCAGCATCTATTGCTCTTGCGAGTACGGAGCAAAAGAATGCCGCTCTTTTGAAGATAGCAGAAATACTCGGTGACAAATCGGAGGCTGTTATAGAGGCAAACAAGAAGGATCTTGAAGCGGCTGAGGAAAACGGAGTTCCGAAAACAATGCTCGACCGCTTGATGATCGACGAAAAGAGGATCAATTCCATAAGGGAATCAATAAAGCAGCTTGTTGAGCTTGAAGATCCGGTGGGTAAGTCGGAAAAATGGGATAGACCATCCGGAATTAAAATATCAAGAGTTCGTGTGCCACTTGGTGTTGTGGCTATCATATACGAGGCAAGACCCAACGTTACGATAGATTCGGCGGCACTCTGCTTGAAAACGGGTAATGCAGTCGTTCTGCGCGGTGGAAAAGAGGCTATTAATACAAACAAAGTGTTGGTAGAGATAATGAAAGAAGCGCTCGAGGAATGTGGATTTAATCCTCATTGCGTAGAGCTTATAGAATCGACCGACCGAGAGAGTGCAACGGCACTTATGACTATGCGTGGATATATTGATGCGCTTATTCCGAGAGGCGGAAAAGGACTTATAAACAGTGTTGTTGAAAATGCTCGTGTCCCTGTTATTGAGACAGGTGCGGGTAACTGCCATATATACGTTGACGATACGGCGGATATTGATATGGCGGTAAAAGTAGTTATAAATGCCAAATGCTCACGTCCTTCCGTATGTAATGCTGCTGAAACCTTACTTGTAAATGCAGGTATCGCCTCCTTGTTCCTGCCCAAATTTGCTGAGGTGGCTAAAGAATATAATGTTGAGATACGCGGTTGCGCAAAGACTAAGGTTCTTGTACCTTATGCTGTTGATGCTACTGAGGAAGATTTCAAGACCGAATATAACGACTTTATATTGACTGTTCGAGTAGTTGACGGAATTTCCGATGCTATTTCGCATATTAACCGTTACAGCACGGGGCACAGTGAAGCGATAATAACTCAAACTGAGAAGAATGCTGAAAGATTTTTGAATGAGGTCAATTCGGCAGCCGTTTACGTAAATGCTTCAACACGCTTTACTGATGGCGGAGAGTTCGGTTTTGGCGCTGAAATCGGTATTTCCACACAGAAGCTACACGTCAGAGGACCTATGGGACTTCCGGCTTTGACTACAGAAAAATATATGATCAGAGGAAATGGGAATATCAGATAATATTCCGATTAGGTAAAAATATGAAATTAATGATAGCATCAGATCTGCACGGTGACGCGCAGTGTGTAAAAAAAATGAGGGATACGTTTTACAGAGAGGGAGCTGATAAGCTTATTTTGCTTGGCGACTTACTGTATCACGGACCGAGAAACGATCTTCCCGCGGGATATGCACCAAAGGAAGTAATATCGATCCTTAATTCTATGAAAGAGGATCTTTTGTGTGTTAGAGGAAATTGCGACACTGAGGTTGATCAGATGGTGCTTGATTTTCCGATACTTGCCGATTATTCATTTATAGTTTCTGACCGAGCAAGTATTTTTGCGACTCACGGACATAATTACAATATAGATAATGCAAAAAATCTTTCGGAGGGAACGGTGCTTCTTCACGGACATACACACGTGCCCGCAGCGGTTGAATTTGGGAATAAGAAGGTATACATTAATCCAGGTTCTGTATCTCTGCCAAAAGAGAATTCGCCTAAAAGCTATATCGTTTTTGAGAATAACGTCTTCTCATTCAGGAAGCTTGACGATGGCGAAGAATATATGAATTACAAATTGTAATCATGTATAGGAAAATTATACTTTGTTATTGACAACGTAATATTTATATGTTAAAATTATATATCGAAGAAATATTTTCAAATATTACCACA
>JAZSIV010000150.1:0-3539 GCA_045533995.1 Eubacteriales bacterium | reverse complement strand
AAAAGCTTCTCGCCCGAGAACATCTTGCTGAAAAACTTTTTAACTCCGCCGCCCGTGTTTGTTTCCATCTTCATGTTGGGGCTCATCCAGCTCATAGAGCCTTTTTCGGTACTTACCGTCTGTCCCTCATGCGGATAACAGATAACAACGGGCAAACTTCCGCCCTCTATCTTATATTTTAACATAGGAATATCTCCTTTCGTTAGATGATTATACCTCCCATTCAGCGATCCAGCTATAGAAGAAATCGGTGATCTCGGTGAACTCTGTCTCATATTTCGCCTGATCGTTCATTTTGTACTGTGTTCTTCCATCTCTGAAATTTCCGCTATATTCAACAACTCTTGAATAGCGTTCGTTTTTATAATCGTCAAGAGCTCTTTGGGCAAGTGCCTCTGCACTTCTGATATTTGCAACGAGATCGGCAAATGCCTCTTTATCGACCTCCTCGATAGTCTTTACAAGCTTATCAAAATATCCGTCAACGTAGCCGTAGCCGTACTGCGTGTTCTCTCCGTCAAGGAATATCATCACGTCTCCGGGATAGAGGTAATCGCTTCCTTTTCCGTCAAGATTTGCGGTATAGGTAGGCCAAAAGCAAACGTAGCTTACGTAATCGTACATTGCGTAAACGTCACCAATAACTCCGCTTGCTGCAAGCTGCTGCCAGAGCTTGTATTCCTCGTCAAGCTCTGAGGTATCAACGGTCGAATACGTTGCATCCTTGATGCGATAGCTGTACGAATATCCGTAAGCATCGGTGTATTCGCCAAACTCAAGCTCGCCCTCAACCTTTATGAGCATATCGGTAAACTCAAACTTCTTGCCCTCCTTTGCATATATAGCCAAGGTATTTGAAAGCTGAGTCGTGTTAGGAACACAGAAAGGACAGCTCTGATAGGGCAGATTCATAAGGTACATAAATTCACCGTTTACAGGCGAGAGAGTAGACATATATCCTATAACCGACACCTTTTCTCCGTCGTGCTTTTCCATATCCTCTATACTGTTTGCCTCGGAGAAGCTCAGGGTATAGACCTCACGGTCATCCTTTTCGCACGAGATAAGCGAGAGCGATGAAAAAGCAAGGATCAGGGCGAGCACAAGTGCCGCCGCTCTCTTTGTTTTTTTAATAATCATTCTGAAATTCCATCCTTTTTAGACATATTAAGCGTGCAAACTACTGTGGGCAGCACACTTATTACAAATACAACCGCCATTATAGCAAATTCAAGCGGGAATATCTTTGCAACGTCGAGCACGATTCCCATTGACGCAACGTAGCTGCGCACCGCCAAGAGACAAACCCTTGACACACCAAATGCAAGAAGCGTCGAAACAAAGCCGATAAGCCCATTTTGAATAATGTAAAGCAGATTGATTTTATTCATTCCGATTCCGATAAGTCGCATAAGCGCGATCTCCTTCTTGGAATCGTACATGTTCAGAAGCGTGATGACTGAAATTATGCATATATTCATTATAAGAATAATAACGCAAAGCACGTAAACGATATACACGCTGGTGTCAACGTTTGAAAGCACTTCTCTCATTACCTCGGAGGGAGTTATCACGAGAAGATCCGAGTTCTTCTTGAACATATCCTGAACGGCTGATACGTTTGAAGGTGTCTTGCATTTTACAAGCACCGCGCAGATATCCCCGTGCTCGTGCTCCTCGTGCTCCTCGTGCTCTTCACCCTCAGCATGCTCTTCTCCGCCATGATCGTGGATCGCCCAAATAGTTTCAATAGGGGTAAAAAGAACTCCGTCATAAGCCGTGTTGGTCCTCTCGAGAATTCCCGTAACAATAAGAGGTGCCGCAGTGTGCTGATGTCCCGTTCCCGAAACACCGTGAGAGGTTATCAGCTTGTCTCCAATGGAAAGATCGTTCGCCTTAGCTACCTCGTATCCGACAACGACCTCGTATTTTTCATCAAACATCTCTCCCTTTGAAAGCTCCTTGGTTGACAGGAATTCGGGAGAAGTTCCTATTACCTTTGCACCGTTGTACGCATCACCCATAGTAAAAGGCACGGCAACGTTAACGCGATTGTCGTTTTTGAGCTGCTCGTAATATTCATACGAGATAGTGTCGGTAACACTGCCCGTAAAGAACATTGTTGACATTGCAAGATCGGTATCACTGCCCGACGGGCCTATTATCGTATCGTAAAAAGCCGATGTGTTTATAATTCCGTCCTCGACCTGTGCCGAAATGTTGTATGCAAGTATTCCGACAGATGCCGAGAGGACGATCGAGAAGATAACAAGCAGTATTTTTACACGCTTAATAAGCATATTTTTGAAGGCAAACTTAAACATCGCGTCTACCTCCTGCAGTTACTTCGTTCATATCAATGATGTAGTCAAAATATTTTCCGAGACGCTCGTCGTGCGTTACCGCAATAAGTGTTTTTCCGCGTGACACCTCGATAAGCTGCTTTATAACAGCCTCGCCAATGGCAAAGTTGAGATTTCCCGTCGGCTCGTCAGCAAGAATAATATCAGGCTTTTTAACTATCGCACGGGCAATGGCAACTCTCTGCTTTTCTCCGCCCGAAAGATGCTTGACCTTTTTGTTTTTCTTGTCAAGGATACCAAGGGATTCAAGCACATTGTCAACGTCACTTATGTCCACATTTTCAAGGCGCAATATCTCAATATTGTCCATTACCGTCATTTCGGGTATAAGCTTGAAATCCTGAAATATGTATCCTATTTTTTCTATTCTGAATTTGTCCTTTTCCTTTTGAGTCTTTGTAGACATATCAACTCCGCCGATCTCAACTGTTCCCACAGTCGGCGAAAGAATGCCGGCTATCATGTTGAGCAGGGTGGATTTTCCACAGCCCGATGCGCCGAGCAACATATAGGACTTGCCGTCCTCAAACGTAATATCACTGTAATCAATAGCAGTTTCGTTTGCAAACTGCTTTGAAATTCCTTTTGTGCAGATCATTTTTCTTTTCTTCCTTTCAAAATTTTATAAAATGTGAAAGAAAAAATAATCAGCAGCTTATCTTTGATCGCAAGGAAACGAGAGTCTCGCGATCTCCGCCTTTGTTAATATAAATCTCCTTTTGTAAAAGCAAGAGAATATCAAAGGATAAAATAATAACCGATAAAAGCAGGGCTCCCTTGCTATCGTGAAGGAGACAAAGTATACAGTTATCGTTTGCACAGCTGTGCATTGATACCGATACGGACGAAAACAAAAGTATGACGGCGAAGATCATCAGAGCGACAGCAAATAACTTTCTTGTCCGTTTGCCAATAGCTTTCATTTGTATCTCCTTTCTTGTATGTTAAATAGCCATTTTGGGCTATTGTAATTATAGCATTTTGAAGTGAGAGTGTCAATATTTGCGGACGTTTTTTCACTTTCCCATCACATTGGATATTTGTACTTTCTTTTCAAAAAAGAAACAAAAGGTGGTTTATGTTTTGATTTATGTTCGTTTCTTTGCTCTTCGACAAAGAAACAAAATAAGTTAGTTTTTGTTTTATTTTGCCTATTTCTTGCTACACGGCAAGAAA
>JAZSIV010000100.1:0-3856 GCA_045533995.1 Eubacteriales bacterium | reverse complement strand
TCTTGGGGGCGGCAACTTGCCGCTGGTGCGGGTAACAGGGGTCGAACCTGCACGAATTAACACAAGATCCTAAATCTTGCGCGTCTGCCAATTCCGCCATACCCGCATATTAAATTGTTTTGGGCAGCCGCGCCCGCGAGACAGCTTGTAACATAGTCGTCTTGCATTACTGACGTTTGCAACACTCCTTGTTACTGCGCCTTGACGTTTTTCGCTTAATCTGACCTATGTCAGCGCTCGAACGTCAAGCTGCCAATTCCGGCCATCAAGCTTGCGAAGCAAGCACTACGAACTTACGTTCGTGCCCGCATATTAATTTGCTTTTTAGCATAAGCATTTTTGCAACATTAGCATTATATCACTAAAATACAAAAATGTCAATAAAGTGAACGACGGATTTTTGTCTTTATTTTATTTTACCTTGACAATAATGACAAAAATTGATATAATATCTGTAAAATAAAGAGTTGCCACCGGGTAACAGAATGCTTTGACATTCGTTCGTGCATCGTTAGGTCTTTGAAGATGTGCTGACGGGTGTTATTTTTTTGAGGAGAATAAATATGATAAAGATACATAACCCCTTTCGTGATCTTACAAAATTTGAGCTTTTACTGTGGTCAGCATCTGCTGTTGCAACACTTTTTTCATACGTTGCTTCGAGTGAAAAAGATGTATTGAATCTTATTGCTTCTCTTGTTGGGGTTACTGCGCTTATATTTTTGGCAAAGGGATATATTATAGGGCAGGTCCTTTGCATAATTTTTTCTGTACTATATGGAATCATATCATTATATTTTCATTATTACGGTGAGTTAATAACCTACGTTTGTATGACACTTCCAATGGCTCTCTTTTCACTTGTTTCGTGGATTCGCCATCCATACAAAGGAAGCAGGGAAGTAGAGGTAAGCAGACTTGATCATAGACAGATACTTATAATGATAACAGGGGCATGTGTAGTGACGTTTGCTTTTTATTATATCTTGTCTGCGCTTCAAACGCCAAATCTGTTTTTTAGTGTTATATCGGTTGCTACAAGCTTTATTGCTGCATATCTTACTTTTTGTCGCAGTCCATATTTTGCCCTTGGATACGCTGCAAACGACGTTGTACTGATTATTCTTTGGGTGCTTGCTGCGTTTGAAGAAATTTCATATCTGCCTATGGTAGTTTGCTTTATAATGTTTTTTGCAAACGATCTGTACGGATTTTTTAACTGGAGAAAAATGCAAAAGAGGCAAGAAAAAAATTAATTATAAGCAACAAGTCGGTGAGATTTTATCTCACCGACTTGTTGCTTTATTAAATATTATCAAAAATGTCTATTTGAGAAGATGGCTTGCTTTTATCAACGTATCTGATGCCGAGATGCTCGTACGCAAGTCGAGTTACGCATCTGCCGCGAGGTGTACGGCTGAGATATCCTATTTGCATAAGATACGGCTCGTAAACGTCTTCAAGAGTAACCGCTTCCTCGCCGATCGTGGCTGCGAGGGTATCAAGACCGACAGGACCGCCGTCATAGAATTTAATTATTGTCTGAAGCATTCTGCGGTCGGTATTGTCAAGACCGAGCTGATCTATCTCAAGTTTTCCAAGAGCATAGTTCGCGATTTGGGAATCAATAGATTCCTTGCCCGATACCTGCGCATAATCGCGCACTCGTTTGAGAAGTCTGTTGGCAATTCTCGGCGTTCCTCTTGATCTCGATGCTATTTCGTATGCACCGTCATCGGTTATATCGTATCCGAGAATTCCCGCGCTTCTTTTGACGATTATTGCAAGCTCCTCGGGAGTATAAAGCTCAAGCTTTAGTACGACTCCGAATCTGTCGCGAAGGGGAGTTGAGAGCTGTCCTGCGCGGGTGGTAGCGCCTATGAGTGTGAATTTGGGAAGATCAATTCTAATGCTTCTTGCGGCAGGACCCTTTCCGATAATTATATCAAGTGCTCCGTCCTCCATTGCGGGGTAGAGTATCTCCTCTACAGCTCTCGGAAGTCTGTGTATCTCGTCGATAAAGAGTACGTCACCCTCGGCGAGATTTGTAAGCAGGGCAGCAAGGTCGCCCTGCTTTTCTATTGCGGGGCCCGACGTTATACGGATATTTACGCCCATTTCGGTGGCAATGATATTGGAAAGTGTTGTTTTACCAAGACCAGGAGGGCCGTACAAAAGTACGTGATCAAGACTTTCTCCGCGGATCTTTGCGGCATCAATACACACCTTAAGGTTTTCCTTTGCCTTTTCCTGACCGATGTATTCGTCAAGTGTTTTTGGGCGGAGGGAGGGCTCGCTTTCGTTATCCTCACTAATGTAACTCGTTGACATTATACGGCTTTCGAAATCCATATCCATTTCGTTATTGAAATTATTATCCATATTAGACTCCTTTCGCCTTTATTTTATCTCATAAGCTTTTTAAGAGCCATTCTGATTATATCGTCAAGCTCAAGTGTTGCGGTATCAATAGTAGCAAGTGCCTTTGCCGCCTCGCTTCTCGTATATCCGAGAACGGTGAGGGCATCCTGTGCGTCGGCAAGCTTTGAAGAAGAATTTTGTGCAACTCCAACGTCGGCAGAAATACTTGTGCTCGAAAGTTCGTCGGAGGATATCGCATCCGATTTAAGCTTATCCTTAAGCTCAAGAATAATTCTTGCTGCTGTTTTAGCTCCTATGCCGTTTGCTTGTGAGATAGCCTTTTTATCCTCGGTGCATATTGCAAGGGCAAGCTTTTCGGGGGTGAGTGTTGAGAGAATTGATATAGCTGCTTTAGGACCTACTCCCGAAACTGTTATCAACATCTTGAATGCCGATAGCTCTTCCTCAGTAGCAAATCCAAAAAGTTCAATACCGTCCTCTCTTACCGCCATATAGCTAAAAAGCTTTGTGTCGGGAATCTCACCTTTTCCGCTAAGTCGGTAATATGTGGATTTTGAAATGGTAAGCTTGTAGCCTACACCGCCCGCCTCAACTACGGCAAAAACGGCATCAAGCTTTGCAAGCTTTCCGCTTATATAGTAAAACATCAAATTCCTCCGTTGTTCCCGTCGTTTTCTTTGTCGACGGGATCAGTGTCATTTTTCTTTGAAAAGAGCGTTTTAAGTGTAAACTTGGGTTTATCTTCAGTTTGCGATCTTTCGGGTGCTGAGAGATAATCTTCGGCATCAGCATCGAAGTCCTCAAGCTCCCAAAGAATATCATCGGGCAGGGGAGAGAGTGTGCCGTTTTTCCTTCTTTTTATTTTAATTATATAATCAATAACACAAATTGTAAGGAAAGCTGCAGTGCCGATAATGCTTATTACAAGTCCCGTGTTAAAGGGTGCAGAGTCGTAGACTATTTCAAGCGTGTGTTCTCCCGCAGAAGCGATGTCAAACGCTATAACAGCGTCAAGTGCCTTTGAATACTCTAAC
The DNA here is from genome assembly GCA_045533995.1 of Eubacteriales bacterium. GTDB lineage: Bacteria > Bacillota > Clostridia > Oscillospirales > CAG-272 > HGM12713. The sequence continues at coordinate 440 of JAZSIV010000100.1, read as the reverse complement.
TCGTTGCCGTCAAGAAATACTCTCCAGTTCTCGTCGTAGGGAATTGTGGTTAGTATGGTTTGTGAGTCGGTAACAGTGGTTATCGTTCCGCAAAGCTTGTCATCGGAATGTCCTTCATTTACTGAGAACTGCGGATTTTTCGCCAGCCTTTGGAAATTGCTTTCAAATACGTCTTTGTCAAGATGATAGAAATAGTAGTCGGCTTCCTTGATATAGATATTGTCATATTTGTTGTTTATTGTAAGCTCAACTTCAAGACGCTCTCCGGGATTGTACGAGCCGAGCGAAACTATTCTGTTTGAGTCATCACCGAGTATCTTTCCGATATATGCCTTATTTACGGTAAGTGAAGCTTCTCGGGAATAATCGGCAGGGATGTGGACGAATATCTCGTCGTCCGATAGAGCCTTTATTGTAAATGTTATTCTCGCCTTGCTGTC
>JAZSIV010000138.1:0-18069 GCA_045533995.1 Eubacteriales bacterium | reverse complement strand
TAGCCCATTTGCTATGTCCTGACATATCTATATTCCTTTCAAATTATAATTTCAAAAAAAGGGTTTGTGAAAACCTTTTTGAGAAAAGGTTTTCACGCTTTCCAAAAACTTTTAATCGAATAACAAAACCAAAAAAATCTTTCCTTTCAAAGCCCACTCGGACATGGCTTTGAATTTGAAGAACAGCATAATCTAACGTTGTTCTCGCAGACCTTGCTCCGCACTTATGTGCTCACAACGGTCATAATGACATAATGATAAGGTGAATATTATTTTTAATTTATTGGTAGATCAAAAGTTTTTGAAGGTGTGGAAACTTTTTTCAAAAAGTTTCCACGAAAAAACTATACTATTATATTCTTTCGGTCTTCTTTAAGCAGATAAGTGAGAAGGCACTGCCGAGCACGTGCTTGGTTGCTTCTGTAAGAAGAATTCTTGTGCCGCGAACGTTTTCATTCTCTGCCGAAAGTATCTGGCAGTTGTGATAAAATCTGTTGAACGCGGTAGCAACGTCAAGTATAAAGCGAGCGATAACCGAGGGTTCGTAATCCCTTATAGCGTTTCTTACTCTCTCCTCATATTGACAAAGCGTCTTAAGCAGAGATGACTCTTCCTCACAAGTGATCGTTACCTTGCCGCCGCATGGCTCTTTAACCTTTTCAAGTACCGAGCAAGTACGTGCATAGGTGTACTGAACGTAAGGTCCTGTGTTTCCGTCAAAGCTGAGCGCATCCTCAAGGTTGAAGTTGATGTCCTTGATTCTGTTATTGAAGAGATAGTAGAAGACTATCGCGCCTACACCGACCGCCTCTGCAATATCGTCTCTGCCGCGAAGCGCGGGGTTCTTCTCTTCCATAATTCCCTTTGCCTTGTCTATCGCATTGGCAAAAAGATCTTTAAGAAGAACGACGTTTCCTGTTCTTGTTGCAAGCTTTGCACCGTTGAGAGAAACAGTACCGTAAGGAACGTGAACAAGCTTATCGTGCCAATCATAGCCCATAAGCTCGACCACCTTGAACCACTGCTCAAAGTGAAGTATCTGCTGATTACTGGTTACGTATATGCACTTATCAAAGTCATAAGTATCTTTTCTGTAGACCGCCGCCGCGATATCACGCGTAGGATAAAGAGTCGAGCCGTCTCTCTTGAGAATAAGGCAAGGGGGCATTCCGTACTCACTAAGATCTACAACAGACGCGCCGTCATCAAGCTTCATAAGTCCCTTTTCTCTGATCTTCTCAACCTGCGCGGGCATCTTGTCGGTATAAAAGCTCTCGCCGTTATAGCTATCAAATTCGATATCAAGCTGCTTATATGTCTTTGCGTACTCGTCAAGACTTATCTTAACAAACCATTTCCAGAGTGCAATATTTTCCTCGTCACCGATCTCCATCTTATGGAACTCGGCTCTCGACTGCTCGGCAAGATCCTCTCGCGCGGGAATTCCGTTTTCCTCGTCTCCCTTTATCGTATTGTTTATACGAACGTAGAGCTCGACAAGCTTGTCTATTCCGCCCGCCTCTATCTGCTCCTTATCGCCCCAAAGCTTGTATGCAACTATAAGCTTACCGAACTGTGTACCCCAGTCACCGAGGTGATTGATACCGATACAGTTATAACCCGCAAACTCGTGAAGCTTTTTGAGCGCGTGTCCGATAACGGTAGTTCCAAGATGTCCTATATGGAAGGGCTTTGCAACGTTGGGAGACGAATAGTCAAGAACGACTGTCTTTCCCTCTCCAATGTTCGGAGCTCCGTATTTTTCTTTCTTTTCAAGTATCTCAAGAAGAACCTTCTCTTCAAGATATCTGTCAGAGATTTTAATGTTAAGATATCCGTTTACAGCCGCAACGGACTCAATAAATTCAGACTCAAAGCCATCAGCAATTGCCGCAGCGATCTGCACCGGTGAGCGGCGAAGTGCCTTACTGAGCTTAAAGCAAGGAAGTGCAAGGTCTCCCATCTTATTATCGGGCGGATATTCAAGCATTTCAAATATCACGTCTGCGCTGATCTCAGCACCGCTAAATCCCCCAAGCAATTTTTCGCAAATTTTTTCTGACACCTTTTTCTTTAGTGTAAGCATATATTAAACCTTTCTTTTGTCGGTTTTAGTTAACCTTATAATTTTACTACAAAATGTCTTTTTTTTCAAGCATTTACAAAAATATTTTTACTGTCAAACGATATCGGCTATCTCTGCTTTAAGATATCCTATCATTTCTTTTGCATCAACAAGCAGCTGTGCGCCTCTTGCACCCGAGCTTATCGTGATCTTTTCACACTCCGCAACGGAGCTGTCAAAATAAGTCGTAAACTTCTTTTTCATACCGACGGGAGAGCATCCTCCACGGATATATCCCGTAAGCCCGAGCAGATCCTTTACGTGTATCGGCTCGATCTTTTTATTTGACGTCACCGCCGCCGCTTTTTTTAAGTTGATCTCTTTATGGCAAGGAATACAGAAAACAACGTATCCCGTTTTGTCGCCCTTTGTCACGATAGTCTTAAAAACCATCTCGTAAGGAAGTCCTATCTCGTCTGCCACGTGTGTACCCGACAGATCGTTCTCGTCGACCTTATATTCGTAGATCTCGTACTTTATCATTGCCGCGTCAAGCTGACGCATTGCATTTGTCTTGTTCATATATTAAAGATCTCTTCCCTCTTCTATCATTTCGCGTGCCGCCGTCCTCTGCGCGTCGGTAATATCTATTCCACCGAGTATGCGCGCTATCTCCTCTGTTCTTCCCGCCTCGTCAAGCAGCGCAACAGAGGTCTGCACACGACCGTCCTGCTCTGCCTTTGAAATAAAGAAGTGTGTATCTGCAAGAGATGCTATCTGGGCTGAATGTGTAACACATATTACCTGTGCCGCCTTTGATATTCTACGGAGCATTATTCCTACCTTGCGAGAGGTCTTACCTGAAATACCCGTATCTATCTCATCAAAGATGACCGTTTGCATGCCGTCACAGTCATTCAGAACACTGCGCAGTGAAAGCATTATTCTTGCAAGCTCGCCACCCGAGGCTATCTTTATCATGGGCATCAGCGGCTCTCCCGCATTTGTTGCGATAACGAATTCAACCTTATCAGTTCCGTATGCGTTAAATTCTCCGTCACGCTCGATGCTCACCTCAAACCTTACCTTAGGCATATCGAGGAATTCAAGACTTTCACTGACCTTCTGTGTCAGAAGCTTTGCGGAAGCAACTCTCGATTCCGACAGCTCGCGTGCCACGCGAGTAGCCTTTGCTTCGAGCTCTGCAAGTCTCTCTTTAAGCTCTTGTGAAAATTCCTCGGAATTTTCTATCTCATCAAGTCTTTTCTGTGCCGTTTCTTTGAAGCTTATTATTTCCTCTACCGAATGACCGTATTTTCTTTTCAGCCTTGAAATAAGCTCAAGTCTTGCACCAATCTTATCAAGTCTTGCCGTAGGATCGGTATCTCCTATATCAGAGATAGCCTCTGCGCTCTCTGCTATATCATCAAGCTCATAGCGTATATTTATAAGCCTTTCGGAAAGCTCCTTTGCCTCAGGGAAAGCATCGCTTATCTGCGAGAGGGCATTCGCGGCTCTGTCGCAAAGATATGACGCGCCCGCGCCCTTTTCAGAGCCCGAGATCGCACGCTTTACAAGAGAGGTACATTTATTTACCCGCTCAAGCCCCTGAAGTCTTTTTTCTTCGGCAAGAAGAGCTTCCTCCTCTCCGCACTTAAGCTTTGCGGATTCAATATCATTTATTTGATAGACAAGCATTTCGCGCTGTCTTTCGTTCTCCATAGAGTCTCTATTTATCGAGTTGAGCTGTAAGCGCAGATGAAGCATCTCGCGGTAAATTGCCGAATATTCTGCTCTTTTTTCCGAATTTTGCGCAAATTTATCGAGGATACTAATGTGACTTGAGGCTCTGAGTAGCTGTTGGTTATCGTTCTGCCCGTGTATATTAAAAAGAAGTGCCGATACCTCTCTCATAACTGCGAGAGTTACTATCTTTCCGTCAACACGCGCCCACGATTTATCCTCAACACTGATAGTCCTTGAAAGCATGATCGTTCCGTCCTCACACTCAAAGCCGATATCCGCAAGTCGCGCCCTTACATCGTCACTTATATTTGAAAAGACGGCACTCACCAGAGCCTCCTTCTCTCCACGTCTTATAAGCTCACGGTCAGCACGAGCTCCGAGCAACAGATTAAGACTGTCAATTATTATTGATTTTCCCGCACCCGTCTCACCCGTAAGCACGTTAAATCCGTGCTCGAGGTCAAGGTCAAGCCGCTTTACAACGGCAATATTTTCAATATGAAGTCCTCTGATCATAATTTACTTCCCTGTCTTTTAACGGTATTATCAATTAAAAGGATTTCATAAGATCCTTTATTTTTTTGCTTATCTCCTTGGAGGATTCCTTATCACGTGTTACTATCATTATGGTGTCGTCTCCGCCAATACAGCCAAGAATATTTTGAATATTGAGTGAGTCAACTCCCGATGCCACCGCCATTCCAAGTCCCGGATATGTTTTCAGAACGATAATGTTTTCTGAATAATCAACGCTGATTATAGAATCGACGACCGCATTATTGAACTTCACGTTCGCTGTATGATGACCGGCATGATTTTTTACGTATCGGTATGTACCGTGAGTTGTCTGTACCTTTGTCAGCTTAAGCTCTCTGATATCTCGCGATACCGTCGCTTGTGTAACGTCATAACCCGCAAGGCGCAAACGGTTTATCATATCCTCTTGTGTTTCTATCTCATATCTTGTGATCAGGTCTATTATTGCATTTTGTCTTTCGGATTTCATAAATGAATTTCCTTTCTTTAATAATTATACAAATTTCTTTGCTCTGATTTTTGAGTAGAAATCATCTGATTTTATTCTTACAAGCTTTGTTTTTAGTTCCGATCTCGTTATCTCGGCAACATCTCCATAAAACATATCAAAGGTCGAACGTCCGTCAACAGTAAGATGGAGCACCTTTTCTCTTGAGCATATATTTTTTACCTGCAATTTTGCAGTATCGGGAAAGACGATAGGACGAGCGCCAAGCGAATGCGGACAAACGGGTGTTACACAGAAACAGGCTAATTTAGGGTCTATTATTGGTCCGCCCGCAGAAAGTGAATATGCCGTGGATCCCGTTGGGGTTGCAACGATAAGTCCGTCTGCACGGTAGGTCGATATAGTCTCATTATTCTCCATAAGAAGAAGATCCACGATCCTTGCGGTCATTCCGTTTGCTATCACCACGTCATTAAGGGCATAGGTTGAAAACCGCTTTGTTCCGTTCGAGGAAAGGACTGAGACCTCTATCATAGTACGCTCGTCTATATGATATTCGCCCGAAAAATATTTGCCGAGAAGATCGAGCTCGTCAAGCTCAAGCTCTGTCATATATCCTATTCTGCCGAGATTTATCCCAAGTATCGGTATGCCCGAGGGAGCTGCTCTGCGTGCGGCGTCAAGTATAAAGCCGTCTCCGCCAAGTACTACTACAAGCTCCGCTTTTTTGTATATCTCATCAAATGACGCATATTCAAATTCTCTTCTATGATTACGTGAGCGGAATATTTTTTCCTTATATTGCTCCGACACAAGAATGGTACAGTCATAAGTAGCTATCTTTTCGGCAACAATATATGCTGCCTCTGCTTTATCCTTTATATTAAAATTAACGATCAAGCCTATATATTTCATTTTTTAATCACCTCGTCCTTTATAAAGCGGTAATTCGTTTGATCATTTTATCATCAATTCTGGGTTTTAGACACGGAGTATTTACAAAATAAGCTAAATATTCTCGGTTTCCGTCTCCACCCGTTATGGGAGAGGGTATAAGACCAAGACAGTCCATCCCATTCTCCGTCGCACAGTTGAGCACACGCTTTACTGCAAGAAAACGGTAGGCAGAATTCGTCACGATGCCGTTTTTTCCGAGTGCCGATGCTCCTGCCTCAAACTGAGGCTTGATAAGACTTATAAAGGGAGCTCCTTTTTTGAGTACCGAGCAAATTTTGGGAATGAGATAGGTCTGTGAGATAAACGAAACGTCAGCAACCGCAATATCGCATTCTCCGTCGGTTATTTCTACGGACAACTCCCGCGCATTAAATTGCTCGACAGAAACCACTCTTTTGTCAGATAGAAGATCGGGGTGCAGCTGACCTACTCCCGAATCTATCGCATATACTTTTTTTGCCCCTCTTTTGAGTAGGCAGTCGGTAAATCCGCCCGTCGATGCGCCGACGTCGACCGCTTTATATCCGTTGACGTTAAGCTTAAAAGCATCAAGTGCCGCCTCAAGCTTCATTCCGCCTCGGCTAACGTACTTAAAAAGTTGTTCAAGCTCTATTTCGTGCACGACCGTATGGTCTATCTCCTGCGAAGCCTTTTTTACGGTAACGCCGTCCACCTTGACTGCCCCCGCATCAATAAGATCCTGGGCGAATTTTCGACTTTTCGTATATCCTGCCGCCGCAAGATATTTATCAATTCTCATAAATTATTCACCACACCATAAATATTGCGAGAATGACCGCAACTAAAATGCCAAACAAAGCTCCCATAATGACTTGAAAGGGTGTATGCCCTACAAGCTCTTTTAGCTTTGTGTTAAATTCCTTAGGGGTGTTTTCGCTTGAAAACAACTCCTTTATCAACCTGTTTATGACCTGTGCCTGCTTACCCGTTTCGTATCGTACCCCCGATGCATCTATCATAACTATTATTGATAAAACGATGCAGACAGCAGTTATAGGAGAACCCCAACCAAGAGAAATGATACTCGCTGTTACTAATCCGCTAACGAAAGCAGTGTGAGAGCTTGGCATTCCTCCGGTTGAAAAGAACAGCGTTATAAGGTCAAATTTTCTGTCCTTAAACATACCCGTAAAGACCTTTGTGATCTGCGCACCAAGCCAACCGAGCACTGCGCTCATCAACATATAATTACCGAAAAAATCCTTTATATAATTCAAAATATTCCTCTTTCACTATCTATTATCTCTTTGTTAGTTTGATCTGTCAAGCAGATATACGGCAAGATCGGTCAAAGTCTCCGAACCCTCGTATTCAGCTATCGCACTTACAGCATCGGCTGTGAGCTTTTGAGCCTCTTCTTTTGCTTCTTCTACGCTATAATAGCTCATAAATGTGGTCTTGCCCATCTCGGCATCAGACCCTACCGTCTTGCCGAGGACGCTTTCGTCTCCAGTCTTATCGAGAATATCGTCCACGACCTGAAAAGCAAGGCCTAAAAGCTCTGCATATTCGCAAGCCGCCTGTGCCTCTCTTGAATCCCAATCAAGACCCGCCGCAATACAACCGAGAAGCGCCGAGCATCTTATAAGAGCTCCCGTCTTCTTTCTGTGAAGCTTTTTGAGTGTTTCAAGCGGCATACGATCGTCACTCGTCTCATTTATATCCATTATCTGACCGCCGATCATTCCGAAATCTCCCGCCGCACAAGAAAGAGCCACAACGGCACGTCGCACAGCAGCATCAGAAATATCGGCAGTTCCAAGCACCTCAAATGCCTTTATAAGCAACGCGTCACCTGCAAGAAGCGCATTCGCATAGCCGAACACCTTGTGATTTGTCGGTCTACCGCGGCGCAGATCGTCGTCGTCCATACAAGGAAGATCGTCGTGTATAAGTGAGGATGTATGGATCATCTCGATGGCGCATGCAAGCGGCAAAGCAGACTCCAACTTCCCCCCGAACATTTTGCAAAATTCAATTACAAGAAAGGGTCTTATTCTCTTTCCGCCCGCAAAGACCGAATATTTTTCAGCATCAATAACAAGTCCGAAATCGGGATCGCTCTCCTCAAAATAAGCGGCAAGAGCCTTTTCGGTAAGTGCCGCGTTTTCGGCTATAAGCTTTTTAATGTTTTCCATATATTATTCCTCTGAAGTGATATTAAAATCCTCTTCGCGCATCTCTCCGTTTTCATCGGGATTAAGACAGCTTATTCTTCTCTGCGCCGCCTCAAGCTTCTTGCGGCAAAGGGCAACGAGAGCCACACCCTCTTCATAAAGTGACAGAGAATCGTCAAGCGCAAGAGTAGTATCTTCAAGCTTTGCGACTATCTCATCAATTTTCTTCATAGCCGCTTCAAATTCCATATTTTCTTGCTTTTTAGTAGCCATTTATTTCTCCTTATTGTTTGGTGTGATAGCCTTTATTTGCGCGTCGGCAACTCCATCGGAAAGAGTAAGACGAACCTCTTGACCGACGCTCAACTCATTTGCCGAGGTGACTGTCTTCCCTTCTTCATCCTGAACAAAACCATATCCGCGCGCAAGCACGGCGAGAGGGCTGAGTGCCGACAGCTTTGCAGCTCCCTCAGAAAGCTGAAGCTTGGCGCGTCCGATATTCTGAGTTGTAAGCGAATTTATATTTTGCAGCTTTGCCTCTAATTTAAGAAGCATATTCGACAGCCTGTTTTTCGGTGAATTAATTTCAAGAACGTTCGTTCTGTCGTCAAGATACAGAGCCTTGTCGTTCAATATCCTATGCATATTTTTTCGTATAAGCTTCTCACTTGATGAAAGCTTGTCGTATATGACAGCAGAATCAGGCACGGCAAGCTCCGCCGCCATAGACGGTGTTCCCGCGGTACAGTCTGCCGCGAGGTCGCAAAGGGTAACGTCGGTCTGATGTCCCACGGCAGAAATAACGGGTATCGACGAATTCGCCACAGCTCTTACCACCGCCTCGTTATTAAACGCCCACAGATCCTCTACCGATCCTCCGCCTCGTCCAACTATCAAAACGTCTACGTTTTTTTCAATATTAAAATATTCAATACCCGTACATATTTCGGGGGCTGCAAGATCTCCCTGAACGTGCACAGGATATAAAACGATATCAGCAAGCGGATATCTTCTTCCGCTCACCTTTATAATATCCCTTATTACCGCGCCCGTTGACGAGGTCACAACACCTATGCGGCGCGGATATTCGGGCAGCTTTTTCTTTCTGTCAGGATCAAACAGTCCCTCTTTTGCCAGTTTCCTTTTAAGCGCTTCAAGCGCCATATAAAGCTGTCCGAGCCCATCGGGCTTCATATAAGAAATATAGAGCTGATACTGTCCGCTTCTTTCATACACACCAACACGTCCCGATGCGATAACTCTCATACCGTTTTCTGGCACGAAATCTATCCTTGAAAAATCCGAACGGAACATAACGGCGGAGATAGTGGAATTTTCATCCTTAAGAGTCAGATAAACGTGACCGGAAGCGTGGTATTTAATATTTGATATTTCACCGCAAACGCTGATACCGCCGAGAACGTCATCGTGCTCAAACAAGCTTTTTATATATCCGTTCAGCTGTGAAACAGTGATAAAGCCTCCGTTCATCTCTTCCTCCCCTATTTTTTTGCAAAATATCTCTTTCTGCACAAAAGCGCAATTCCCGAAGCATTATCTGCCGAGAATTCGGGCTCTGCAAAATTTGCATCTATATTCCTTGAGAGCATATCCCTCATTATCTTGTTGGACATAACTCCACCCGCAAAGATAACGGGCAGATCTCCGTATTTTTCGATAGCCATTTTCGCCATCTCGTAAAGCGTTCTTCCGATATGGTCAAAGACAAAGGCCGCAACCCGAGGCGCACTTCCGTCCTCTTCGTATATCTTTTTTGCAAGGTTCTCAACACCCGACAGATTGCATACGATCTTACCGTTCTTTTCTCTAACGGTTATTTTGCTCTTATTAAGCTTGCCGTCATACTCCGCAGCAAGCCTCTCGAGCTCCGCTCCGCAAGGGAAAGCTATTCCCATCGAAACACCAACCCTGTCGATAGCCTGTCCCGCATTTATATCCTCGGTCTCACCGATCAACTCTACCATAAAGCCGTCTTTACACGGTGATATCTTCAAAAGCTCGGTCGTACCCCCCGACACGTGAAAAGCGAGATGAGACTTTGCGCATAGCTCGTCCGCCCTTCCCGAGGAATAAAGAGCCGCCATAATGTGTCCGTCCTGATGCGAAAACTCATAGAGGGGCAGATCGTTTGCCGCGGCAAATGCATTTGCCGCCGAAACACCCGATAAAAAGCAAGGCATATAAGACCCCTCTATGCTTCTTGGACGAGAGGACACTCCCACCGCCAAAACGTTGAGGCCCGTAAGTGCCGCCCTTAATTTCTCACAAACACCCGGAAGATTTTTTATGTGAGCAAATACAGCGTCTGACTGACGCAGTCCTCTCTCGCCGAAAGCCACGGGCAACGGTATCCTTATATTTGCCAGAATTCTTCCGTCAATATCACATACTGCCGCAGAGGTCGTATAATTGCTTGTATCAAAGCCTACAAAACAATCTTTACTCATTTTCTAACACTCCTAAACAAGTAAAGTAAGACTTACTTTCTTTCTCCAAGACTGTTTTTTACCGAATTAAGTACGCCGTTGATAAAGGGGCGCGCCTTTTCATCGTCATAAAGCTTTGAGAGCTCGACCGCCTCGTTAATTATTACGCTTGAAGGAATATCGTCCTCATAAAGCAGCTCGTAAACTGCAAGACGAAGTATCGCACGGGATACTCTTCCAAGTCTTGCCGTCTTCCAGCCGTGAGCATGCTCGCCAATGATATTATCTATTTCTTCCTTTTTCTCATTTATCACAAAATATGCGCGCTTAACGTATTCGTCATCCTCAACCTCACGGTTTTCCTTTGATGTTGCGAATATCTCTACTGCTTCCTCATCTGCTCTGAATTCACTTTCAAACAAAAGGTTTATAAGCTCTGTTCTTGCTTCTCTTCTCGTCATAATTCAAAATCCCAAACCGCGATATTGCGGTCCCTTTCGATGTTTGCCAAAGTAAGATACTGTGCCTGTGCGCATAATATCCCATACTAATTTATTATAATATTATTTTGTAGAAAAGTCAACCAATAAAATGAATATTTTTATAATTATTCACTTTTTTATTCATTCGTTGCAAAAAAGTTTACATAAAAGACTTGCAAAAAAACGGTATATATGATACATTATCTGTAAACACTACCGAAAGGAACAGGAATCAATGGAACTAAAAAAGCAGATCAAAAAAACTCTTTGTAACACCTGCATACTTTTTACTGTTTTAATTATCACATATACGTTCATCGTTATGCTCTTAAATATTAATGCACAAAGCATTCAGCTTGACGGTGCGAGAACGGTGCTCTTCTTCTTTTTCTCGTTTATGATCTCGGTGGCAAACACGATATTCTCAACGAGAGCTATTCCCGCCGCATTAAGACTTTTTATCCACTTTTTAATATCCGCCTTTGCGTTTTACTTTTGTCTTATGCTTCCGACAGAGCCCACAGCGGCAAACACCCTCATAGGTATGACTCTGTTTACGGTAATATATTTTATTGTGTGCGGATTAATATACATTTTCCGTTCAAGATATAAAAGGCTTAGCGAGGAAAGCGAAACATATACAAAGCGTTTTTCAAAATAATTTACTTTTCCATTATTCCGAGAATCCAAATTTCGGAAAGGCAAAAGAAAATATGAAAATAAAACTGTTAATAATAACTCTGTGCATCTCCCTTTTATTTCTTACGTCGTGCAGTGGCACGAGGGGGATACACCGCTCCGAAACGGAAACGAAAGGACATTCGGACACGATACCCGATGCTCCCGTAAACACTCCGCCGTCGGACACACTCCTTGGTCTTACAGACGACCTCGGTATGAGTTATATTGACAGTTTTATTTTTATCGGTGAATCAACCACGTATCATCTAAAAAGCCGAGGAGTTCTGTCGGGCGGCAAGCAAACAAAGCAGGTTTGGGCGAATGAAAGCGGCACGATGAAGCTCGACCACACCACGTCGGCGCAAAAAATAATATATCCAGAAACGGGAGAAAGATTGACGTTTTCCGAAGCGGCAAAAAGGAAAAAGCCCGAAATAGTCATTATGACATTCGGACTTAACGGTGCGGTGCAAAACATCTCTCTCGGAGAGGAATATTTTAAGAAATGCTATAAGAGCTTGATAGACGCTATTCGCACCGCCTCTCCAAGCACAAAAATAATACTGCAATCTGCTTTTCCTGTCGCAGAAAATATGGATATGTCCGCATATAGCGTAGATCTTAAAACCCTAAATCAATATATAAGAACTATTAACGAATGGACGTACGAAATTGCAGACGATGAGAACTGTAAATATCTTGACACTGACAATATTTTGAAAGATTCCGACGGAAACCTCAAGGCCGAATATCAGGTAGGCGACGGGCATCATCTTACAACAGAAGCTTACAAGCAAATATTATACTATATCCGAACACACGGATATAAATGAGGTAAATATGAAAAATTTTTTTCTTTCCGCCATTTCTTTGATTTTGATTATACTTCTTTTATCAGGCTGTACAAACAAGATGGCTTACAGAGATGATATAGCTTGTAAAACCATTACGGAAGCTGTCACTAACACCATACCTGTGCCCGACGGTTATGCTGAATACGACGAAGAATATCTTCGCTTTATGATAAAAGAAACATCACTACACGACGATTTTTCTATTTATTATTCAACGGAAGCAAATGATATAAACGAGATCGGAGTTTTTCACTGTCCCGACGAGCAAAGCGCAAACACCCTTGAAGAAACGATGACTCTCTATATAGAAGAGCAAAAGACGGTGCAAAGATCATTTATACAAAGCTATGCGCCACAGGAGATACCAAAGCTTGAAGATGCCGAGGTAAGAAGATACGGAAATTACGTCATCTATCTGGTGCTTGATAAAAGTAAAAAAAATGATGCATGGACTTTAATTGAGGATATTCTTAAAGAATAAATAAAGGGCGGCTTTAATAAGCCGCCCTCATTATAATTACTTTTCTATCTTGCTCTGAGCTTTTGCTTCCGCATCCGAAAGTCCGTTCCAGGTGTTGTTTGTGAACTCAACATACGAACCTTCGTGATTTGTTATTTTAGCATAGGATTCTTCATAAGTCGAATCAATAATTGTATTTCCACTTACAATAAATGTTCCTTTAACACCGTTTACACGGAAGAATCTCTCGGAAGAGTTCTTGGAAGTGTTATTTGTAATGGTGATCGTTCCGGAGAATTTCTTCTGATTTGTATTACCCATAGCCAAAAGAATATCTCTCTCTCTTATGTTTTCAAACGTGTTTCCTGAAATTGTGATATTCTTAGCGTTACGAAGCTCGATAACCTGATGCGCATCCTTAACAGTACAATTTGTTATTGAGATATTCTGTACAGAACCGCCAACCATAAATACTTCGTCATCATTCCACTTGTCCTTGATTTCCTTTACAGTCTCACTTCCCTGATATACAAGACGTGTAGCAGTTCCGGTCGTATCAGCGTAAGTCAATGTACAATCATCAATGTACAATCCGTCAACCTCAAGACTTCCGCTGGAAATATCAAATATTGCTCCATCTGTAGTAGGTACAAAATTAATACCCTTTACTGTAAGGTTCTTTATTGTCATATAACTTATAAGATAGGGCATCTCACTACCATTAGAGTGTTTATCTGCTCCAGGATATGTTGCTGCCTCTATCTTAATAGCTTCAACGTTAACACCCTCGCCACCAAGAATGGTTATGTTCTCAAGCTTGCGGTAACGTTCGGCGTCTCCATTACCTGCCCAATCGGAAACGTCAACTCTCTTACTCATCTCGCTCTGACGCAAGTAAAGAACACCATAGTCTCCTGCTGCAAGCTTTATTGTATCTCCTGCCTTTGCAGCATCCAATGCCGCCTGTGCAGAAGCTGTATCTGTTACTTCAATATAAGGATCAGAAATTAGAACCTTCTCTACAGTTGCAGGCTTATTAGCATCAGTATACGTAACTGTAATAACCAAATAGGTCTGACCGTTTTCTACCAGCTTTACGGTCTCAACATTCTGAATGCCAACACCTGTATCACCCTTTTCACCGGGAGCTCCTGCTTCACCTGTGTCACCTTTATCTCCCTTAGGACCGGCTTCACCCTGCATTCCTTGTTCGCCTGCTTCGCCTTTTTCGCCCTGTGCACCAACTTCACCCTTTTCACCCTTTTCTCCTTGTGCACCGGTTTCACCCTTAAGGCCTGCCAAAAGTGTCCAACCACCGTCGGTCATCTGATAAAGATCACCTTTGTCGGTATCAACATATAAGCTTCCAACATCTCCCTGAACGCTCTCGGTAGGAGCACCCTCACCCGAAGCGATTGCAACAGAAGCGTTGTTACATCCTGTCATTATTGCAAGTGTAGATATACACATTGCAAACACCAAAATTGCTGCTAAAATTTTTCTTTTCATTGTCTTATTTCCTTTCTGACATTTTGTTTACATTTAAGATTTAGATAAATATCAACAAAATGCCTTGTGCTGTAAGATATTATAGCACATCTTCCAAAAAATGTCAATAGTTTCGACTTATTTTGTCAATATTCCTTTTTTAAATATCTTAAATATAATTTGAACTTTTTCAGTTAATAAATAACTAACTGATTTGAATTTTAGCATATATTCGACTATTTGTCAATAGTTTTAGTTAATAATGCTATAATGTTTTTATAAATTATATAAGGGGGCAACTATGAACATTGGAGAAAAAATTCGAAATGCGCGTGAAGATATGGATATGTCACAAAGAGAGATTTCCGAGCTTATTCCAATGAATCAGTCAAATTACTCTAAGATAGAGAGAAATATTCAAGAGCCAAGTATGGACCAGTTACGAAGAATTTGCCAAATATTAAAAATAAGCCCTCTATATTTGCTTGATCTCGGTGAATATGAAAATATATTTCAAAAAGAAACAAATATGCTAGGGGATATAAAAGCATTTATAGAAAAATACCGTTAAAAAAATTACTAAAAAACAAAAAAGGTATCTCACTGTAGAGTGAGATACCTTTTTATATATGTATTTGTTACTATTATTCGTGAAGTGTAAACTCAAAATATACAGGAATGTGGTCTGCATAGTCAAATGTGTTAACTGTTCCTGATGTAAGAAGTGCAGCAAAATAATTTCCTGTAATTCCTTCGTTAGAATAGAAGCACTGGTCAATTAAATTCTTTCCTCTTCCGGGTCTTGAGCCGATCGAACAAGCGGTATTAACTGTACCATTCGCCTTCTTTGCAGCGTCTTCTCTTCCATTCTTCAAGGCCTCGTTCATTATAGCGTATGCTTCTGATTCGAGATTACTGTTATAGTCACCGACTGCAACTACGGGACAATCGTACTTAGCTTCAAGATCTGCTATAGCCTTTACAAGCTCCTTAGCACTGTCGGTACGATGCTGATCAGCAAGAAGATCAAGCTCTTCTTCATATTCTTCAGCAGTCATACCCTCGGGAACTGTTGTGAGATGCTGAATCCCTGCATTCATGTGTGTGCTTATAGCAACAAACTGCAAGCCTGTGCTCTTCTCCTTGAGAAGCGCCCAAGTGTAGCTGTATGAACGGTATCCGTAAAGAGGAGCACCATTCTTCATTGCGCCGGGATAATTGAAAGCATCATAAAGCTTTCTTCCATGATCAACAAGCTCAAACTTGTCGGTCTTGTAAAAAATAGCATTTCTGCCCGCCTGATCGTCATCAGGACCGTAAATATCGCTCTTAAATTCCTCGGGAATCGGAACTGCGGTATAACCAAGCTCGCCTAACATTGCCTCAATACCAAGAACATCATACCAGTTGTCGTCAACCTCCTGAAGTGCAAGCACGTCAGCGTCGATCTCGGTATAAGCAGTCTTCAATAAAGCTGCTCTCTCGCGAGTATTGTTTATCATAATGTTGTTGGAAAGCAACTTCAAATCAATAGATTTGGGTTCAGCAGGAGCATCGGTTACGGGCTCTGTTGTGTCTACCGACTGGCTACCGGTGTCTTGATCGTCGTTGTTGTCTGGCGTGTCGTTATTACACGCAATTATCGACATACAGAAAAGCAGGCACAAAAGTAAAGCAATGATTTTTTTCATGATTCATCCTCCAAATTTTGTTAGTTTTTCATACTGTTTTATATTATAACACAAGAATTTCCGTTTGTAAAGTACAAACTTTATCTTTTTTAAACAAATTTTATATAAAAAGCCCATCTTTTGAAGATGGGCTTTTTTACTTTAATTATGAAGTGTAAATTCAAAGTATATCGGCACGTGGTCGGAGTAACTGTATGTATTAACCCTTCCCGCTTTGAGAAGTGTTTCAAAATGATTTCCTGTTATTCCCTTTTTTGAATAGATGCAATGATCTATTGCTCCTTTTTCCTCTTTGGGTGCTTGACCAAAATTACATGAAGTATTGTATTCCATATTCACGGTAGTCGTAGCCTTTTTTCTTGCCGAATTATACTGTCTTGTAAGCAATCCATAGGGGTCGCTTTCAAGATTACTGTTATAATCCCCCACAGATACAACGGGACAGTTGTATTTGGTTTCGAAATTCTTTATTGCCTTAACGAGCTCGCTCGCACTCTTAAGACGGTATTCTCCCGCTTTTCCTATCTCCTCTTTTGTCGCCTCTGCGTGCTGTACTCCGGCATTCAGGTGAGTACTTATAACAACAAGCTGAAGTCCCGTGCTCTTCTCCTTCAGCAATGCCCACGTATAGCTATATGAACGGTAACCGTAAAGAGGCGAGCCATTCTTTGTTGCCCCGGGAAAGCTAAAAGCATCGTAAAGCTTTCTACCGTGCTCGACAAGCTCAAATTTATCAGCCTTATAGAAGATCGGATTTCGGTTTGACTCCGCATCGTCAGGTCCGTATATATCGCTCTTGAATTCATCAGGAACAGGAACCATAGTATATCCTATATCTGATAGTAAACTTTCAAGCTTAAGAGCATTATACCAATCATCGTCAACCTCTTGAAGTGCAAGAACATCTGCATCGACCGCTGCATACGCTTCTTTCAACAAAGCGGCAGATGAACCTGAATTATCAATTCTTATATTGTTGGATAAAAGCTTAAGATCAACAGCTTTTGTTTCTGCGACAGTATCCGTTACAGAGTCTGAACTGTCATCATTTTTTGGAATGTCTTTGTCACAAGCTATAATTGACACACAAAAAAGCAAGCACAAAAATAATGCGATTATTCTTTTCATATTTCCTCTCCTTAATTTTTGATAATTATGTACCAACTTTAATTATAACTTAAATATCCCTATTTGTAAAGTATAAATAAAAAAATATCAAGCCCATCTTTTCAGACAGGCTTGTTTTTAGTTATTTATATTCGCCAAGAGTAAATTCAAAATATATCGGCACGTGATCGGAATAGCTATATGTGTTTATTTTATCAACTCTGAGTAGCTTTTCAAAGTGATTTCCTGTTATTCCCTTATTCGAATAGAAGCAATGATCTATCGCCCCCTCCCCCTTTGAAGGAGATGTCCCCATAGAATTTGAGGTATTATAATCCATATTGCGTTTGGTAGTAGCACTTTTTCTTGCAGATTTAAACTGTCTGTAAAGAATCTTGTATGGTTCAGATTCAACTCTTGTATTATAATCTCCCACCGATACAACGGGACAGTTATATTTCTTTTCAAAGTTTTTGATAGCCGTACCGAGCTCGCTCGCACTTCTGCGGCGATACTCGGGAGCCTTGTCTTTTTCTTCCTGTGTAACACCGTCATGCTGAGGTGTTGCATTAAAGTGAGTACTTATAACAACAAGCTGAAGTCCCGTGCTCTTCTCTTTGAGCAATGCCCAAGTATAGCTGTATGAACGATAGCCGTATAGGGGAGCACCGTTTTTCTTAGCCCCGGGGAAAGAAAATCCATCGTACAATTTTCTGCCGTGCTCAACAAGCTCAAATTTATCAGTCTTATAATATATGGGATTTCTATTGGATTCATTATCCGCAGGACCGTATATATCACTCTTAAACTCATCCGGAACGGGAACCATAGTGTACCCGATCCTGCTCATAGTTGCATCAAGTCCAAGCCTTTCGTGCCAAACATCGTCAACCTCCTGAAGTGCCACGATATCAAGGTTGAGAGCACGGACTCCCGACTCAAACATAGCAGCCTTTGCCGGAGTATTA
>JAZSIV010000056.1:0-4193 GCA_045533995.1 Eubacteriales bacterium | reverse complement strand
GAGAAGCCTGCGGCAACGGCAACTGCAGGAGTCAAAAAAGAGGAAAAGAGCGATAGACCCAGAGAGCAGATGCAGCACACAAGACAGGGCGGTGAGCAGAGACCCTTTAACCGTCAGGGCGGTGCTGAACAAGGAAATAATCAGTTCAACCGAAATAACAATAACAACAATAACAGATTTGGCAATCAGCCTCGCAATACCGGTTCGCAGCAGCCTTGGCAGTCTCGTCAGGGCCAGCAGGGTGATAACAGAACCAATAACACAAATAACGGCGCGAACGACCGCTTTAAGAATCCCTTTGGCGCTGACCGTCAGCAGAACAACAATCAGCGAAAGGGCGATAACAGATTTGGCGGCGGACAGTTCAGAGACAAGGACAACGATAATTCCCGCGCACCCAAGGAGAAATTCAAGCCTCAGGTAAGCGCGCGTCCCCAGACACAGAAGGGTGACGAGGTCACAACTCAAAGAGGAGCTGTGCGCGTTGTCGATATGCGTGCCGGAAGCGTTGACCTTTCCAAATACGACGAGCGTCTTGACAACTTTGTTCCCGATATGGTCGGTGACCTTCGCGGCGGCAACCAGAGAGTTAAGAAGCAGACTGCAAACAACAAGCAGATGCGCAACAAGGGAAAGCCTGCTAAGGGATCGTCACAGCCTGTAACAAAGGCTCCTACGAGCGTTACCCTTCCCGAGGAGATCATGGTAAGCGATCTTGCTTCCCGCCTCAAGGTTACGGCGGCTGAGGTCGTTAAGAGACTTATGCTTCTCGGTATGATGGTAACAGTTAACCAGACTGTCGATTATGATACAGCGGCTATCGTTGCAGACGAGATGGGTATTGAAGCTACCAAGGAAGTAGTTGTAACTATCGAGGAAAAGCTCTTTGAAGAGGAAGAGGATAACGAAAGCAACCTTGTTACCCGTGCTCCCGTCGTATGCGTTATGGGACACGTTGACCACGGTAAAACTTCTATACTTGATGCTATCAGACATACAAGCGTTACACGCGGCGAGGCAGGCGGTATCACACAGCATATCGGTGCTTACAGGGTAAAGATAAACAATCAGGACATTACCTTCCTCGACACTCCCGGACACGAAGCGTTCACGGCAATGCGTGCAAGAGGTGCACAGGCTACCGATATTGCAGTTCTTGTAGTTGCGGCTGATGACGGAATCATGCCCCAGACAGTTGAGGCCATAAATCACGCGAAAGCGGCAGGAATAGAAATAATTGTTGCGATAAACAAGATGGATAAGCCAACTGCAAATCCCGATATGGTTAAGCAGGAGCTAACAAAGTACGACCTCGTTCCCGAGGATTGGGGCGGCGACGTCATCTGTGTTCCCGTTTCGGCACTCACAGGCTTTGGTATAGAGGATCTGCTTGAAAATATCCTTCTCGTTGCAGAGGTCAAGGAGCTCAAGGCAAATCCCAAGAGAAGAGCAAAGGGTATCGTTATCGAGGCGAAGCTCGATAAGGGACGCGGTCCTGTTGCGACTATACTTGTTCAGACAGGTACGCTCCATAGCGGTGACATAGTTATCGCGGGAACATCGGTCGGACGTGTAAGAGCTATGACAGACCATACAGGAAAGCAGCTTAAGGAGGCAGGACCTTCCGTGCCCGTTGAAATAATCGGTCTTGACGAGGTTCCGCTCGCAGGAGACGAATTCAATGCTGTTGCTGACGAAAGAATGGCGAGAACACTTGCAGATCAGCGTCGTGCAAAGGCTAAGGAAGAGGTATTCAAGGCGAATGCAAGAGCTAACCTCAACGATCTGTTTGCTCAGATCTCCGAGGGTATCAAGGAGCTTAACATCATCGTTAAGGCGGACGTTGGCGGTTCTGCCGAGGCAGTTAAGCAGTCGCTTGAAAAGATCTCCAATGAGGAAGTACGCGTTCGCGTTATTCACGCGGCGGCAGGGGCTATACGCGAGAACGACGTTATGCTTGCGGCGGCATCGAATGCTATTATCGTAGGATTTAACGTCCGTCCCGATAGAGCGGCCCTTGACAGCGCTGAAAGGCAGAACGTTGAGATCAGAACCTACCGTGTAATTTACGACTGTATCAATGAGATCACAGATGCTATGAAGGGTATGCTTGCTCCCAAGTTCAAGGAGGTCCTCCTTGGACACGCAGAGGTTCGTCAGACTATCCACGTGCCGAGCGTTGGAACTATTGCAGGTTCTTATATTCAGGATGGTAAGATCACCCGTGCATCTATGATAAGAATAGTTCGTGACGGCGTTGTTATCTTTGAGGATAAGATCTCCTCTCTCCGTCGTTTCAAGGATGACGTTCGTGAAGTGGCACAGGGCTACGAGTGCGGTGTCGGACTTGAAAGATTTAACGATATCAAGATCGGTGACGTTCTTGAAGCGTTTATTATGGAAGAGATCGAAAGATAAGCTTCGTATAAAAAACAATAGTTCGGGAAAAACTTCCTATGACGAGAAGTTTTTCCCGAATTTTATTTTTGTGGATAAAAATGCTTTACAATATGGGTAATTTGTGATATACTAAAATTTGTATAAGTAGATATTTCTTCAAAGAAAGGACGTATTTTTTATGAAGACCGATATTCAAATTGCAAGTGAAGCTAAAATGTTACCTATAACCGAAATTGCGAAGGAGCTTGGAGTGACAGACGACGAGCTCGAGCTCTACGGTAAGTACAAGGCGAAAATAAACGACGAATTTCTTAAGAGAATGAGCGACAAGCCCGACGGTAAGCTTATCCTTGTTACTGCCATCAACCCCACCCCCGCGGGAGAGGGAAAAACGACTACCTCGGTAGGACTTGGAATGGCAATGAAGAAGATCGGTAAAAAGGCTATCATTGCTTTGCGCGAGCCTTCTCTCGGACCTGTGTTTGGGGTAAAGGGCGGCGCTGCAGGCGGCGGATATGCGCAGGTAGTTCCTATGGAGGATATAAACCTTCACTTTACAGGAGATTTCCACGCGATCACAGCGGCAAATAATCTGCTCTGCGCGATAATAGATAACCATCTTCAGCAGGGTAATGAGCTCGGAATTGATCAGAGAAGAATTCTTTTCACAAGAGTAACAGATACCAATGACAGAGCTCTTCGTAACATAACCATCGGAATGGGAACAAAGGTCGACGGTATTCCGAGACAGGATCACTTTATGATAACCGTTGCAAGTGAGATCATGGCAATCCTTTGGCTTGCGTCCGATCTGGCAGATCTTAAGGAGCGACTTGGAAATATCCTCGTTGCTTACACTTATGACGGAAAGCCCGTTTATGCGCGCGATCTTCAGGCAAACGGCGCTATGACGGCACTTATGAAGGATGCTATAAAGCCCAACCTCGTGCAGACACTTGAAAATACACCCGCGCTTATCCACGGCGGTCCTTTTGCTAATATTGCACACGGCTGTAACTCGGTAAGAGCAACAAAGCTTGCATTGAAGCTTGCCGATTATACGATAACTGAGGCAGGATTTGGTGCTGACCTTGGTGCTGAAAAATTCCTTGATATCAAGTGCCGCAAGGCAGGTCTTAAGCCTTCAGCGGTCGTGCTTGTTGCAACCGTAAGAGCGCTTAAATATAACGGCGGTGTTGCAAAGGCTGACCTTGGCGTAGAAAACGTAGAAGCACTCCGTCGCGGAGCTGTAAACCTTGAGGCTCATATAGATAATCTCCACAAGTACGGACTTCCTGTTGTCGTTGCTATAAACCGTTTTGGAAGCGACAGCGAAGAGGAGCTTGCTTGCCTGCGCAAAATATGCGAGGACAGAGGCGTTGATTTCGCACTTTCCGACGTATTTGCAAAGGGCGGAGAAGGTGGAATGGAGCTTGCCGAGAAGGTAGTTGCGGCATGCGAAAAGAAATCTGAATTCAAGTTTATATATGACGACGATATGTCTATCAAGGAAAAGATAGAGGCTATCGCAAAGAATATTTACGGTGCGGCTGACGTTAAGTATGATGCGGCGGCACTCAAGGCACTTGCCGAGATCGAGGGACTTGACGAGAAGTATTCCAAGTTCCCCGTATGTATGGCAAAAACACAGTATTCTCTTTCCGATGATGCTTCCAAACTGGGCCGGCCGAGCGGTTTCCGGATTCATGTGCGCGAAATCAAATTAGCAGCCGGTGCCGGATTTATTGTGGCGCTGACTGGAACCATTATGACAATGCCTGGGCTGTCAAAAT
>JAZSIV010000083.1:0-5672 GCA_045533995.1 Eubacteriales bacterium | reverse complement strand
GGTAGAGCTTGACGATACTTATGAGGGACAGAGATTCACAGTCCGTTTTGAGCGCGGAAAGAAGGCGCGCGAATTTAAGCAGGTTACACCCGAAGAGGGAAGAGAACACGGAGTCAGAGTAACCTTTAAGCCAGACCCCGAGATATTTGAGGAAACTGTATTTGAATATGATATCCTCGCGGCGAGAATGAGAGAGCAGGCATTTCTTAACGCGGGAATAAGAATACTTCTCGTTGACGACAGAGGCGAGGAAAGAGTAGAAGAAATGTTCTACTTTGAGGGAGGAATCAAGAGCTTTGTAAGCTATCTTGGAGAGCACAAGCACTGCGAGTTTATACATCCCGAGGTCATCTATATGAAGGCCGAAAGAGGCTCGAGCATTGCAGAGGTCGCGCTTCAGTACAACGATTCATATAATGAAGTCCTTATGTCCTTTGCAAATAATATGCATACCATCGAGGGCGGTACACACGAGACCGGCTTTAAGACAGGACTTACAAAGGTGCTCAACGATTATGCAAGAAAAGCGGGAATTCTCAAGGATAGCGACAAGAACCTTTCGGGCGAGGACGTCCGTGAGGGACTTTGCGCGATAATCAGCGTAAAGCTTGAGGATGCGCAGTTTGAAAGCCAGACGAAAGCAAAGCTTGGAAACTCGGATATCAGAACACTTGTTGAAAATACTGTGGTAACAAAGCTTGGCGAATTCTTTGAAGAGAATCCGTCAACAGCAAAGGCAATTCTTGACAAGGCTCTTGCGGCATCGCGCGCGAGAGAGGCGGCAAGAAAGGCAAGAGAGCTTACAAGACGCAAGGGCTTCCTCGGCGGCTCGTCACTTCCCGGTAAGCTGCGCGACTGTAACGAAAGAAACGCGGCACTCACCGAGCTTTATCTCGTAGAGGGAGACTCCGCGGGCGGTTCTGCAACACAGGGAAGAAACAGTAAATTCCAGGCTATCCTTCCGCTTCGCGGAAAGGTGCTCAACGTTGAAAAGAGCAGAGCCGACAAGGTTTATTCAAACGAATCGCTTATCCCGATAATTCAGGCACTCGGATGCGGAATCGGCGAGGATTTCGACATAGAAAAGCTCCGTTACGGCAAGATCATAATTATGGCGGATGCCGACGTAGACGGATCACACATAAGAATACTTCTTCTCACCTTCTTCTTCCGTCACATGAGAAGACTTATCGAGGAAGGACATATATATCTTGCACAGCCCCCGCTTTACAAGGTGTATAAGAGAACGGGCAAGGGTCCTGAGCTTTATGCTTTCTCGGATGCAGAGAGAGACAGATGTATAGCCGAGCTTGGCGGAGGACCTAACGTCGAGGCGGACAGATACAAGGGTCTTGGAGAGATGGACGCAGAGCAGCTTTGGGAAACTACGATGGATCCCGAAAGAAGAACGCTTCTCAAGGTCACGATGGAGGACGCGATAGCCTGTGACGAGACATTTTCTCTGCTTATGGGCGACAAGGTCGAGCCGAGAAGAGTATTTATCGAGAACAATGCAAAGTTTGCGGAAAATTTGGATATTTAATCATAAAACAAAATATTTTCCCAAAAATGATATTATTTATCTCACAGCATAACTTTTCCACAGCCTGTGTAAAAATGTGTGTAAAACTTGATTTTACAATAAAAAAACGGATTTTTCCTAACTGTAAACTTGTTGAAAGAAAAATTTGATTGTAAAATTCAGCATACGCAAAATATTCAAAAATTTTTGAGGCTTGATAGAAAAGAGAAAGGAAAAAAGAAAATATTTTCTTTTAGAAAAAAGTGGTATTTTCTGCAAAGGCATAAAAATTGGAAAACGAAAATTTAGAATTTAAGGACCAAAAAATAGTTGATATAGAAATGGACAAAGAGGTCAAAAAATCGTTTATCGAATACTCTATGTCCGTTATCGCGTCGCGTGCTCTTCCAGACGTAAGAGACGGTATGAAGCCGGGTCAGAGACGTGTTATGTACGCGATGTACGAGGATCATCTTACTTATGATAAGCCCTTCAGAAAGTCGGCAACGACGGTCGGTAACGTTCTCGGACGCTACCATCCTCACGGAGACTCGTCTGTTTATGGAACGATGGTAAGAATGGCGCAGGATTTCTCGCTCCGTTATCCTCTTATCGAGGGACACGGAAACTTCGGTTCGGTAGACGGCGACGGAGCTGCGGCATACCGTTATACCGAGGCGAGAATGGCGAAGATCGCAGACGAGCTGATGAGAGACATCGAAAAAGAGGTCGTCGATTTTCAGCCTAACTTTGATAACAGACTTAAAGAGCCCAAGGTGCTCCCCGCGCGCTTCCCCAACCTGCTTGTAAACGGTTCGGTAGGAATTGCGGTAGGTATGGCAACAAATATTCCCCCTCACAATCTCGGTGAGGTGATCGATGCTACTATCTACCGTATGGAAAATCCCGAAAGCTCGGTAGCAGAGCTTATGGAGTACGTTAAGGGTCCCGATTTCCCGACAAGAGCGACCATTTACGGAGTAAACGGAATTATTGATGCGTACACCACGGGTAAGGGACGCGTAATGGTCCGCGCACGCGCGGTCATCGAGGAAGACAAGCACCGCATAATATTTACCGAGATACCCTATCAGGTAAACAAGCAGGAGCTTTGTAAGGCGATAGGCGGACTTGCCGATGAGAAGAGGATAGATGGAATAACGGGAATACGCGACGAGTCGGGCAGAGACGGTATGAGGATCGTTGTCGAGCACCGCAGAGACGTAAATCCGCAGATACTCTTAAATCAGCTTTATAAATACACACAGCTTGAGGACACCTGTGCTATCAATATGCTCGCTCTTGTAAACAACGAGCCGAAGGTGCTCTCTTTGCCGAGAATTCTCGACCTTTATATCGAGCATCAGCAGTCGGTAATCTACCGCCGTGTTCAGTTCGATCTCGCCAAGGCAAAGGCGAGAGCCCACATACTCGAGGGATATCACATCGCGACCGACAATATCGACCGCATAGTTGAGATAATGAAGACCTCAAAGTCGATTCCCGAGGCTAAGGAAAGACTTATGGCTGAGTTCTTCACCATAACATACGAGGACGGATTTGAGAGCGAGCTCGGAAACGTCCGTCAGCTCTCTGACGCACAGGCACAGGCGATAGTCGATATGACTCTCGGAAAGCTTACGGGTATGGAGCGAGAGAAGATAGAGAACGAGCTTGCAAAGCTCCACGCTCTTATAATTGAGCTTCAGGGAGTTCTTGACGATCCCGAGAAGGTCAACCAGATCATCAAGGATGAGATGAGAGAGATAAAGCGCAAGTTCTCGGACGACCGCCGTACAGAGATAATCCCCTCAACAGAGGAGATAGATATAGAGGATCTTATCGAGCGTCACGAGTGCGTTATCACAATGACACACGCGGGATACATCAAGCGTCTTCCTGCCGACACCTATACCGCACAGCACAGAGGCGGAAAGGGAATAATCGGTATGGCGACCAAGGAAGAGGATTTCATCGAAAAGGTGATAGGTCTTTGCTCGCACTCATATCTCTTGATGTTTACAAATATAGGAAAGATCCACGTGCGCAAGGCATATCAGATCCCCGAGGCATCAAGAACGGCAAAGGGAACGAACATAGTCAATATTATCGAGATGCAATCGGGTGAGAAGATCACAGCGCTCATAGGCATTGACGAATTCAATGAGACAGACTATCTGACGATGGTCACAAAGCAGGGTATAATCAAGAGAACTCTGCTCAAGGAATACGAATATCAGCGCAAGGGCGGAAAGATCGCGATAAATCTTGACGAGGGCGACGAGCTCGTGTTCGTAAGATGTACCTCGGGTGAGGGAGAGATCATGATCGCCACACGTGACGGTAACTCGGTGCGCTTTGAGGAATCGGGCGCAAGAGCGATGGGAAGAACTGCGCGCGGAGTTAGAGGAATCAAGCTTCGTGAGGACGACTACGTTGTCGGAGTCAGCGTTGTTGACGAGGAAAAGCAGCTCGTTACCATTACCGAAAACGGATTTGGAAAGAAGACCTCGTTTGAGGACTTCCGCGTAATGAAGCACCGTGGCGGCTTTGGTGTAACCTGCCACAAGCTTGGCGAAAAGACAGGTAAGCTTGCGGGTATTGCGACAGTTTCGGATGCAGATGACCTTATGATGATAACCGACAGCGGAACGATTATCAGAACCCCCGTTAGCGGAATTCCCGAGTATTCGAGAACTGCGGGAGGCGTTATAATGATGCGTCTCGGCGAAGGACAGACTCTTGCTAACTTCACGGTCGTTGCACACGAGGAAGTAGTTGACGAGCCAGAGCTTGATGGAGCAGAGCAGGTCATAGAGAACGAGAATACAGTATCTGAAGAATAAAAAAAGGCGGACGGATGTTGTTATCCGTCCGCTTAAAAGGTGAAATATATGAAAAAATTAGTCAGCTTGATTTTAGTTCTGATAGTGGCGGCAGGCGCGCTCACGTCTTGCTCAAGACCGCCCGAATTTGCCGAGATACGTGACAGAGTTGCGGCACTTATTGAGGCATCTTACGGCGTCAATGAGATACTTTTCGGCGAGGGCCCCGAAACCTACGAGCGAGTCGATGATCCACGCGCGAATATCCAATACTATGAGGACAGCGAGAGCTCTCAAAGATATTATTATTACTATATTGAGGACGAGGCGCTCGGAACTATCCTTGCATACAGAAAAAAGGCATACGGAGATGATTTCAGCTATCTTTTGGTAAGTGATAAGGAAGATGAGAGCGAGAACTGTGTGTATTCTGCAGATGGACTTTATTACACAACGATAGAGTACGAGGAGAAGAAGTACGATTTTTATTATGACGATTCTATCCCTGCGGAATATGACGTTGTTAAGGAGCATATTACGATAGATGAGATCAAGGAATATGCCGAGGTGGTTTATTCAAAGGACTATATGAACTCGCTCTACACCACTCTTTTTGACGGAGTTATGATCTCCGACGACAGCGCGAGCGGACTTTTGACGGCAAGATATCTTGAATACACCGACAGCGACGGAAGTGTTTGGTTTATGAAGTCGAACACCTACGAGCCGCTTATGAAAGAAAAGAGGATATTTGATCTGTCGAGTGCGACCATTGCGCGCGGCTCAAATGCGAAGAGAATAAGGCTTGAGGTTGACAGTTATCTCGAGAGCAAGCCCGATGAAATTCTCCGCACCACGATAAATCTTGTTTTGCAGGATGGACAGTGGTATCTGGACAGCGGGACGTACTGATTTCTTTGTTGCAAAACAAGAAATTCGATAAAGAAAGATTGTTTTTTATTCTTCATTTCTTTGATCCACGTCAAAGAAAATTAATAGAACCTTTTGTTGCCCATTTCTTTGTTTTTCGACAAAGAAACGGGCGAAAGAAAGCGAATCAGGGCTCTGCCCTTGACCCCTTCCGCTTGCCGCGCTCGAAAGGCGCGGCAGAAACAAAAGTTTAACCTAATTTAAACGCCCTTGGGTCAAATACGACGACCCAAGGGCTGTTTTTTTATTTTGGTTTTCCCCATTTGGATAATCAAAAATGGTGAGGTTTTGACTTTCCCAAAAAGTGCGAAGCAGATTTATTAAAAAAACTGTGGTAAGCCTGAGTGGGAAAATTTAATCTTTGCCATTTAGTTTGCATTTTTGTGGAGTGACAA
>JAZSIV010000044.1:0-3653 GCA_045533995.1 Eubacteriales bacterium | reverse complement strand
GGATTTCGGAATCTCGTCCTTTGCCGAAACCACCAAATTTTCTCTTTCGGCATCAGATAGAAATTTTCTGGTTATTCCCGAGACGGTGCAATTATCCATATCGAATATTCCGAGAATATCCTTTTCTCTTATGTTTTTGTTATTTCCTGCGTGAAGATACATTTTTCACCTCACATGAGTTCAAATCTACCATTCTTGACCGATATAAGTCTGTCGGCATTTATATTGCTACTCTCGCAACAGGTCAAGATGACCTGCTTATCCGAGAGGCTGGACAAAAGATACTCGCGTCTTCCTTTATCCAACTCACTGAGCACATCGTCAAATAGAAATACCGGATAATCTCCGCCACATTCGTTCTTGATTATCTCGCCCTCGGCAAGCTTTAAAGCAAGCGAGAGTGATCTTTGCTGTCCTTGAGACGCGAAAATTCGCGCTCTGTTGCCGTTTAAGCTTATTTCCATATCATCCTTGTGAATTCCCCAGAGAGTCGAACCTGCGCCGATTTCTCGGTCGTGGTGACCGAAATAAAGACTTCTGTAAGCTTCACGGCAGGCTTCAAGATTAAAGCACTCGTTTTCATCAAGCTTACTTGACGAGATATATTCGATCTCGGGCAACTCTCTTTCCACGGTCATATCAGCAAAGCATTCGGTAACGTATTTTTTTAACTTATCGATATACTTCACTCTGTATTCTGTGATCACAGCCGCTTCATTAGCTAACTGCTCGGAATACAGGTCAATCATGGAATCAAATGCGCTTCTGTTCTCTTCGGCATCTCTTATAAGAGTGTTTCTTTCCTTTAAGATCGTTGCGTATCGCTGCAAAGACTTTATATAAAGCGGTCTTATCTGCGAGATCGCAACGTCAAGAAAGTTTCTTCTGAGGGCGGGACCGTCCTTTATGATCGAAAGGTGCTCGGGGCAGAAAAGTACCACCTTAAAGCTTCCTACCATTTCCGATGTTCTCGATACTTTTACTTTATTCTGCTCAACTCTCTTAGCTCGTCTGTCCGAGAAAACTCTCATGGATATTTCCATATCTCTCGTATCGTCGGTATATGAGTTTCTTATATAGCAAAACTCTTCGCCGAATCTTATGGTATCCTTGTCGACTCCCTGGCGAAAGCTCTTTCCTAAAGCAGTCATATATATCGCTTCAAGCAAATTGGTCTTTCCCTGAGCGTTTTCACCGATCAGCACGTTTGTCCCTTGGCAGAAATCAACGTTTGCCGATTCTATATTTCTGAAATTTTCAACGTATATATTTCGGCAGAACATTGTTTTCCTTTCTGCGGATGCGTGCCTCCGGCGGCTTAAACCTTTTGAAAAAGGTTTTAAGAATTCCAAAAGCTTCAATGAATTAATTTTTATTATCAAATAATGTTTATCTAAATGATACAGTTTTTATCGTGAAAGATACTCTTTCGACACGATAGTCATTATACTTAGGTTTAAATCAATCCCATTTCAAATAACTGTATGGGGTTTCATCACTTTTTCAGGAAAGTTTTTGGAGGTGTGGAACCTTTTTAGAAAAAAGGTTCCACAAACCGCCTCTCTCCCCCTTAATCTCTGGTTCTTACAGGAAGGAGCATAAAGAGCTCGCTGCCGCTTTCCTCATCGCAGGGCTCAACGTTGATACCCATAAGAGGAGAGGACATAGAGAGCTTAACCACGTCGCTTCTGCAAGCCTTGATACTGTCGATAAGGAATCTGTTATTGAACGCGATCGAAATATTGTCTCCTGTGTGCTCTACGTTAAATTCGTCGTAGATACTACCCGCAGAGGAAACTGCGGAAACCTTGAGAACATCCTCGCAGATCTCGATCTTAACGTGAGAGCGAACACTTCCGGCGATTCTCTCCTCGGTGATAAGGGAAGCCTTTTCAAGAGCAGCAAGAAGCTGCTGCTTTGAGGACTTGACTACGATCTTGTGATTCTTGATAATAATGCTGTTATAATTAACAAACTCGCCTACGATGAGTCTTGTGAAGAAAGTAAGATCGTCGAATGCGACAACCATATTCTTATGGCTCATATATACGGTAACGGTGTCCTCTTCGTCATCGGAAAGGAGCTTTGTCAACTCGTTTACAGACTTAACGGGAACTATAAAGGAGAAATCAACTCCTCTTTCGGAATTTTCAAGCTTCTTGAGCTCCGACTCGGCGGTGCATACAGCCAACTTAAAGCCGTCGCATGCTACAACATTGATCTCGTTCTCTGAGGTCTTTAT
The DNA here is from genome assembly GCA_045533995.1 of Eubacteriales bacterium. Lineage (GTDB taxonomy): Bacteria > Bacillota > Clostridia > Oscillospirales > CAG-272 > HGM12713. The sequence continues at coordinate 1,411 of JAZSIV010000044.1, read as the reverse complement.
AAAGCAGCCGTTGAGTACAGGACGGGGCTCGTTTACACCCATAGCGTAGGATACCTTTGAAAGCATTTTTTTGAGTTGTGCCTGGTTAATTACAAATCCTTTTTCGGAAACGAGATCGGGAATCTCAGGAAAATCCTCCGCCTTCAGTGCTCCGGTTCTGTGAGAGCTCTTTCCGCACTCAAAAAGAACGCCAAGCTTTTCATCAACGGTGAGAGTGATGCTCTCTCCGTCCATAACGCGGAGAGTCTGGTTAAACTTCTGCGCGTTAATAATGTAAGAGCCCTCCTCAAGCACGTCACAGTCTACTGTGATCTTCATTCCCTTTTCAAGATCGAATGCGGTCATAGTACAGCTGTTGGAAGAATTTGCCTCGATAAGAATACCTTCAACCGCGGTAAGAGTACTCTTTCCCGAAACTACGCTCATAAGAGGAGCGATCTTATTGCTTATTTCCTGTCTGTTAAATGTTATTTTCATAAAACTGTTTCGCCCTGGGGGCTCCTTTCAAAAATTCGCATTAACGCTTTCTCTCATACGCGATGAAAGAAAGACAGATTGATTTATTGAATGAATAATAGTAGTATCAGTAATAATAGCAGTCAAATTGTGGAAAAGTGTATTTTCTCTTTTTGAGATAAGGGTTTTTTACTCCACAGTAGTTTGTAAAAATGCTGCTTGATTACTTTTGAAAAGTTTTTATTTTTTTGCTTCTAATAATCTTTAGAGGGATAAAAATCAGAGTTGTCAGCTAAAAAAAGACTTGGATGAGTTTTCAACATCTGTCATATTATGTTGAAAATTGAAAAGTGTGATTTTCCTTTATGTTTAAGGATTTTTTTGTGTTTAAACTCTGTTGAAAAGTAGATTATTCCTTAATTTCCTTTATCAGCTCATTGATTTCGATCTCAACTGCGGGGGATGAAGAAATCTTCTTTTCAATTACCTCAACAGAGGACATGATCGTGGAGTGATTTCGGTTAAAGAGCTTTCCTATGCTGGGGTAAGAAATATCGGTGATAGTTTTTATGAGATAGATCGCAACGTGTCTTGCTTGTGCAACGTTCTTGACTCTTGAATTGCCTGTAAGCTCCTGACGGCTTACGTCGTATTTCTTTTCGATAGCCGCGAATATCTTGTCCACAGTCACGCTGGTAGGCTCAGCACCGCCTAAAAGCTCTGTCATGATGCTTTTAGCTCTTTCAAGTGTTATCTCGTTTCCTTCAAGGAATTTGATCGCTACGAGCTTTTTAACGGCACCCTCGATCTGACGGATATGGGTTCTGAGGTTTTCGGCGAGATATGTGATTATCTCATCGGATACCGTGATTCCTGCCTGAGAGATCTTATTCTTGAATATTGCGATTCGAAGCTCGAGATCCGGAGGCTGGATGTCGGCGATAAGTCCCCACTC
>JAZSIV010000102.1:0-14606 GCA_045533995.1 Eubacteriales bacterium | reverse complement strand
AACACTCTGCGGTACCACTCTTATTGCCGAAAACTTCGGCCTCTCAATGCTTCACCAATCAGTAAAGCTGTCTGTAATAACGGTGACACTCCGTCTGCGCCTACACAACTTTCGTCTTCGGACAGAAGCTCCGGGAGGAGTTTCACTTGCACGCGATTCCGACTCGCATCAACCGTCGGATTTCTGAAAACGCATAACAAATTACTGATTCCCTTTATCGCTTTTATTATTGAATGAATGTATTCTATCACGAAAGACTGACTTTGTCAATATAATTTTGTTCTTTTTTAAAAAATTTTTTTCAGCTTTTTATTACATTATTATATTATATTTTGCGGTAACTGACCTTAAAGCTCAGCAATTACTTCCACTTCTACAAGCACACCTCTCGGAAGCTGCTTTGCTGCAACACAGGAGCGCGCAGGCTTTGAAGTAAAGTATTTTCCATAAACCTCGTTGAATGCCGCGAAGTCACTCATCTCTGCCAAAAAGCAGGTGGTCTTTACTACCTTTTCAAGTGAAGTTCCTGCGGCATCAAGAACAGCCGAAAGATTTTTGCAGACCTGCTCTGTCTGATCTGCAATTCCCACAGCCTTTATCTGTCCGTCTGCGGGGTCAATAGCTATCTGTCCTGACGTAAAAACAAGATTTCCGCATTTTACTGCCTGACTGTAAGGTCCTATTGCGTCAGGCGCATTTTTTGTATATACTTTTTCGCTCATTTCATTTCTCCTTATTACATTTTAGTGTGAGATCATCTTAAAGCCCGCAGCTTCAAGCTTTTCGATTATTTGGTTTATATGCTCGTAATTCTTTGTTTCAAGCACAAGGCGTAGATAACATCCGTTTATATCCTTTGTTTCGCTTGCTCTCTCGTGGTGTACAGATATTACGTTTGCACCTAGAGAAGCAATTATGCTTGATACCAGCTGAAGCTGTCCGGGCTTATCCATAAGCTCAATACAAAGATTACAGGTTCTTCCCGAGGTAAGCAGACCTCTTTCGATAACACGCGAAAGAATAGTTACGTCTATATTACCGCCCGAAACAACGCAGACTACCTTTTTGCCTTTAACAGGAAGCTTGTTGAACATAACAGCCGCAACCGAAACAGCTCCCGCGCCCTCTGCGATCATCTTATGCTGCTCAATAAGTGCAAGGATCGCCGAGGAAATTTCATCCTCACTTACGGTAACTATTTCATCAACGTATTTTGAAACCAGATCAAAGGTGTTTTCACCGGGTTGCTTAACCGCAATACCGTCTGCGATCGTTGAAACTGATGCAAGTCGCTCGATCTTCTTATCCTTTATTGAATTATACATACTCGGAGCACCACCTGACTGAACTCCGTAAACCTTAACGTTTGGTGCGAGATGCTTTATAACGTACGCAATGCCCGAAATAAGTCCGCCGCCGCCTATCGGTACAACGACCGCATCAACGTCCTTCATCTCGTTAAGTATCTCAAGTCCGACAGTTCCCTGTCCTGCAATCACGTTATCATCGTCAAAGGGATGGACAAAGGTATATCCCATCTCGTCACGAAGCTTCAATGCGTGGTTATAAGCATCATCATAAACACCGGGAACCATTACCACCTCGGCGCCGTAGCTCTTGGTTGCTTCAACCTTTGAGATAGGTGCACCGTCAGGCAGGCAGATAACGGATTTTATACCGTATTTTGAAGAAGCAAGAGCTACGCCCTGCGCGTGATTTCCCGCCGAGCAAGCAATAACACCTCTCTGCTTTTCCTCTTCAGAAAGCTGTGAGATCATATATCCCGCGCCCCTGACCTTAAAAGAACCCGTAACCTGAAGATTTTCCGTTTTAAGATATACGCTGCACTCAGGATTGATCTTCGGAGAAGCAACAAGTGCCGTTTCTCTTACAACATCCTTAAGCACATAAGAAGCCTGATATACCTTGTCAAGTGTTAACATAAAAAATATCCTCTCAATTAAAAAATAAAAAATAAAAAGTCTTCGTCTCTTATAATTAGAGACGAAGACTGAAAATACAATATCTCCGCGGTACCACTCCGATTGTCGTTGCGACCACTTACTGCATACAGATAATATGCGCTCCTTTAACGCAGGACTACGCACCGTTCTACTTTGAATCAATTTCGGCGGTGAGCTCAAGGGTGATTTAGTTATCGGAGTGTTTTACCGTCTCGCAGCAACGACGGCTCTCTGAAAAAACATTTCCGTACCGCTCCCTATCAACGCTTTTAATGTAGTAGATTTTACTACCTTTTTTTCATTTTGTCAAGGGTTTCTAAAAAATTTTTTATTATTTTTCTAAATATTCCTCGGAAATATCAAAAATGCGTTTTTCGGTCTCTTTTGCATTGAGTCTATCAGAGGCATAAGCATGTCTCAAAAGCTCTGCGGGTATATATTCGTCGTATTTTTCAAAAATGGGAAGCTCTGTCGCACCGACAAGCGAGCGCACGTCAATTCCTCTCTCTCTGACTGACTGACAGAAATATTCTGCCAGCTCTTCTCCGCTTCCCCTCTCCATACGGAATTTTATATAATAGCAGCCCTCAAACTCTATGCCCGATATTCCGAATCTCGCCGAACATCTTGCCAAATATTTTCTCATGGTTCTGAACGAACGTGTACCGAGCCACGGAAATATACACCAGGTCATGCCCCCGAGATGCACGATAGACCTTGAGAGCATTCCCGTATTTCTTGCTAAATTTCTCGCTATATCAAGACGTTTCTTTGCATTATCGCCAAGATACGGATATATGGTATCTTCCATAAGCACCTGCTTCATTCTTTCAAGGATACGCGTGTGTATCTCACCGTAATCTCCCGGCCATGATATCTCCATCTTGCCTTCAACAGACTTTACGTACACAAGCCTGCGCGCATTATCGAGCTCGGTTACCTCCCAAACTCGTCCCGCGAGCGCAAATCTGTCTCCAACGGGGGGTGGTGTCGTTATAGTACCTATCTCCTCTGCTTCACATCTTACCGTAAAATCCTCACTGTCAGAAAAAACGGCATAAAACTTAAAGCTTGAAAGCAGCTTTTCGCCGACAAGACCGATTATAAGCCTTTTTTCTTCTGTAAGCTCTATAAAGTCGGAATTGAGCATTGACACAAGCATTGCTTTATAGTCCTCTTTCGATATCTTTGAAAATGGGGGCAAGGAGAGCACCCTTTCGGCAAGTCTTGCGGCGCTTAGCTCTCCGCTTGATGCAAGAATACTCAACGTCTGATGGAACAGAAGACTGAGCGGCATCTTCTTTATATGCGGCGGCTCAATAAACCTCTCCTCAATATAAAGCTGTGTTATTGCAATAGCCCGAAGCAGTCCCCAAGGAATAAGCTGCGGCAAGGGGGTGTTTGGCAGCGGCTCTTCCTCGCGAAATACAGTTATCATTTCAGGCGGCTGTCCGCGTCTTCCCGAACGACCGAGACGCTGTAAAAATCCCGAAACTGAATTTGGCGCATCGTTCTGGATTATTCTCTCAAGCTTGCCTATATCTATTCCGAGCTCCATCGTAACCGTCGCACAGGTTACCGCTCTTACTTCATCATTTTTCATTTTTGCTTCTGCTTCCTCACGCAAGGATGCCGAAAGATTTCCGTGATGTATAAGAAAAATATCCGCTTCATTGCGCTTCTTGGCTATCTGCCGCATCGTAGCGCAAACGTATTCGGTCTCCTCGCGGGAATTTGAAAAAATGAGCGCTTTCTTGTCGCGAACACTGTCATACATATACTCGTATCCCGCATCAAGCTCTGCCTTCTTTTTTGATGCATCGACATTTGTTCCCGTCTGATCCATAAGCGGATTTCCTATAAAGAAATGCTCCATTCCCAAGCGCCAACGGATTTTTTGCTCGGTAAACTGTGGAATATCGCAAGCTCTGTTATCTCCGCCGCAAAGCCACTCTGCGGCAAGTCTCGGGTCACCCACCGTTGCCGAAAGTCCTATGCGCCTTGGGCTGTGTTCTATAAGACGGGATATACGGCATATCTGACAGATTATCTGATTTCCTCTATCACTTCCCGTAAGCGTATGTATCTCGTCGATAACCACGTAACGAAGTCCCGAAAAAAGACGTGGGATATCGTTAGAACGGTTTATCAGCATAGACTCGAGAGATTCGGGAGTGATCTGCAATATTCCCTCGGGCTCGCGCAAAAGCTTCTTTTTATGCGACTGCGCCACGTCTCCGTGCCAATGCGTTACGCTTATTCCACTTTGCTCAAGCAGCTCTTCAAGCCTTGAAAACTGATCATTGATAAGACTTTTAAGCGGTGCGATATAAAGGACCGATATGCCCGAGGTCTGATTTTCATATAGATCTGCAAGTATAGGAAAAAATGCCGCCTCGGTCTTGCCGCTCGCGGTAGATGAGGTAAGAAGCAAATTGTTGTCGCTGTCAAAAATAGTCTTTGCCGCCGCTATCTGCACACCGCGAAGTGTTTCCCACGAATGTGAATATATAAATTCCCTTATAAAGTCCGGAAATCGCTCAAAGATCATATCTGCATCTGTCATTTTTCCTCCCTCTCCCCAAATATTAAAATTCAATATCCTGCGGGGTGTATATTTTTTTCTCTGCTGCGGTAGCCTCTTCTTTTTCTGTGTTGTCATCAGTTTTTAAGGTCACGGCACTTCCGACAACGTCGTCAAAGCTGACGTTTTCATTCTGCATAAGAATATTGAGAACGGTCATGTAATCGCGAAGCATTTCTCTCGGTGTTATCATACTGTCAGCTCCTGCGCGCGACAGACATATTTCAAGGAATTTCACCTTGTCCTCGTCACTTATCCTCGGCTCTACACCGTAATTTTGAGCATAAAGCTTTGTAACCCTGCTTATAAGAGCAAAGAGTTCATCATCGGAAAGTCGACGAAGTCTTATTACTGGTCCTATCAGATTTTTAAACCCGTCAATGGCAAATCTGCTATCGCAAAGACGGCTGCGAAGTGCCTCGTAGCTGAATAGTCCGCGGCGGGTATCCTCCAAAAATTGAGGTGTTCCGCCAAAAATTATTCCAAGCCCGCATGCTCTACCCTGCAGGGTGTCATTGAACATTGACAGTATTTTCTCATAATTGTTTTCACGGCTTATTCTGTGACTTATCTTATAAAGATTTACACATTCATCAATAAAGAGGACAAGTCCGCGATATCCCATAGATCTTACAAGAACCGCCCACAGCTTCATAAAGTCGTACCAATTATCGTCGTCAACAACGGTAGAAACTGAAAATCCAAGTGCCGCTTTCGCCTCGGTCTTTCCCGAAAATTCGCCACGGAGCCAACGCATGCAAGCGGCGCGCTTTTCGTCGTTTCCCTCTTTGTACGCGCGGTAATATTCGGATATCACTCTCGCAAAATCAAAGCCGCCGACAAGATCCTGAACATCACAAAGCTTGTCGTTCACAGCAGCATTTAATTTTGTGTAAAACAACGGGCTGTCAGCCTCTACACCATCATTTATAAGTTTCGTCTGTATTGAATCTATCCAACGGGATATTATTTTTGAGAGTGCTCCGCCATCGGGAGAGGATCTTGAAGCGAGATTTTTTATAAGCTCACGGTAGGTCGCTCTTCCGCTTCCGCCGGCACCGTAAAGACGCCTTTCGGGTGAAAGATCGGCATCTGCTGTTATAAAATCACGCTCGAGCGCATATCCCCTTATAAGCTGCATCAAGAAGCTCTTTCCGCTTCCGTAACGTCCTATTATGAAACGCATACTCGTGCCGCCCGCATCGATCGCCTCAAGATCCGAAAGGAGCGCGCCGATCTCGTCCTGACGACCAATGGCAATATAAGGAGCACCAACGCGAGGAACAACACCTGCCGATACCGATGCAAGCAATGAGGTAAGTATTCTTTTCGGTACCTTTTGTATATCTTTAATTTCAGAACTCATTTTCCTATTTCTCTCCTTGAACGTTCAATTCTTCAATAAGCATCTGCTCATAGTCCTCTATGATAGAAAAGCTGCCCTCGCATCCGTCTATAATTATGTCACCCATAACGTCAGCGCATATTTCGTTTATACGGTCGACCACAGTCTCTTCCGATTCGTTAAGCTTGTAAATCTCTGCTCTGCAAGCCGATATATCATTTTGTAAAAGCGATCTCACGTAATTAAGATATCTGCCAAGGGATGTGGCAAGTGAACCCGAATCGTCTTGCCTTTGCTCTTGCTTTTCTTGATTACCATTTATCTTTTCTACATAATCATTCATGGTAGGTTTCTCGTCGACCGACTCGTTTTCGTCCTCAAAAGCCTCGACAAGAATTTTTGTTGTCTGCCACGACTCGTCTTCAATTTTTGCCGCATCGCTAAGCGAAAGCGGCTTATGCGGAAGCTCATATTTCTTTTCTATCTGCGCCTGCGCGACCGAAATTGTATTGCGCCTTACTTTAGGCGGTAACTCGTTTTTAAGATGAGCAACAATTATTTCGGTAAGCTCTGCGTCCACAGCATATACGCTTAATCTCGACTTTACACCCATATAAGCTCTGAGCATATTTTCGGTAAGCTTTACTATATCACCCACAAGGTACCGCAATTCGTGAGAACGGGAAAAGGAGCAGAACTCTATCTCTATTCTTCTTTTAGCCGGCCAGGAACAAAGCGCACCCACGTATGCCTCTCTGCTGACCTTGCTGTCACCATATTCGATCTTACCGAGAACCTTGCCCTTTTCAGAAAGATATCCGAGAGCTGTGCGCAATGCACTGTGGACGTATTTATCATAAAGTGCGATATTCTCTCCGTCATAAAACTTGCTCTTTTTGTAATCGTACGAGCTGCATAATGCAAGCAAAGCGCTTACATATTTGTCGGGATTTGTTCCGTTGGCACTTACAAAAAATTCTGCAACTCCGCAGCTCTTATCTATCGCCGCTACGGGCAATCTTCCCTTTGGTGGCGGCAATCGGTGTATCATACTGAAATCAAATATCCATTCTGAAAGAAGCTTATCAAGGCGCACATAATTTTCTCTGTAAGCAAGCCACACATCAAACAAGGATTGTTGAAGCAACTTCCAATCGTGCTCTCTTGAGAGATTTATAGTTTCAAAAATATATAGCAATATATACGAATAATCGACATCAATATATTCACCGCGTCTTACGAGTGTACGCCACCAGAAATAAAATTCAAGCTGGGCGCGGCTGAGCTGATTATACTGTGGAACATAGGAAAAATACGGAACGTGCTCACACGGCTTACCCTCAACAGAGAAAAATTTTTCCGCATACATACGAAACTGCTCGTAATAATTGTAATTGCTTTCCCACTTGTATATCTTTACATTGTGTATCAGCGAATTATCGGGTGAATACTCAAAAAGAGGTGTCGGCAAATTTCTTTTTTGGGGCTCGTAAGGGTGCACGTAATGCACGTTTTTACTCAAAGAAGATGAGATCGGTTGATCGGAAAAGCCTTTGTTTTCCTTGTTATCAATTAAATTAATTTCGTTTATGATCTCAACGGGATCTTTTATCCCATATTCTTTTTTACCGCTGCTTGACGGCATTTTCTTTTTCGGAATAAGATCGTCAAAGCTCCAGAAATCATCAAGCTCTTCTTTTCTCGATCTGTCAGACATAGCGCACCTCCTCCCTCGATATTTTGAAAAGTTTGTATTATATTATTATACCATGACAAGTCATACAAGTCAATCCTATGCTATATTTTACTATCAATATATTTAAAAAAATTTTAGTCGAAAGAATTGTTTTTCTGTTATTGACAGGTAATAAATTTAATGCTATAATCTTTTTAACGACATTTTTCAAGGAGACGAAATATGGAAAAAAAGGATAAGAAAGCTCTTAAAGAGCAAAGAAAAGCTGAAAAAGCAGCTATGAAAGCAAAGCTTAAAGCAGAAAAGACAAGCTTTTTTACTGATTTTAAGAAATTTATCACCAAGGGCAACGTCCTCGATCTTGCTGTTGCAGTTGTAATAGGTTCTTCCTTCAACGCGATCACAAACGGTTTGGTTAAAATGATCATCAACCCCGTTATCTCACTCTTTACAGGCGGCATCAGCCTTGATGAGTGGAAAACCGTCCTTCGCGCAGAAACACTTGACGAAACAGGTGCGGTAGTTGATCCCGAGATCGCTATTCTATGGGGCGAATGGATACAGACCATCATTCAGTTCTTTATCATTGCATTTACCGTTTTCGTATTTGTCAGAATCGTTAAGAAGATGACAGACAAGCTTCGTTACAAGGAGATCGAAGCGCAGAAGGCTGCAGACGCAAAGAAGAAGGCTGACGATGAGGCAAAGGCAGCAGCGGCAGCTGCTGCGGCTGCTGAGAAGGAAGCACAGCTTCAGGCATTCTACAAGAACGTCGAAAAACAGACCGAGCTTCTCGAAAAGCTTGCTAACAAGTAACAAAACACAAAACCGACAGGAATTTTTCCTGTCGGTTTTTTAATATTAAGTATTACAGCTCATCGTCAGAAATATCGTCAAGCTCGTTGTCCATCTTGCGTCTCATATATTCTTCCATAGATATGAGCACGCGTCGCGGCTTGTTGCCGTCAGGCTTGCTGACGTATCCTCTCTCTTCCATCGCATCGATTATCTTAGCGGCTCTTCCGTATCCTACGCCAAGGCGTCTTTGCATAAGAGAGGTGGATATCTTCCCTTCCTCAATGGCAAGCTTGACTGCCTCGTTAAACTTACTGTCGCCGCCCTCGACCTCTCCGTCAGAATCGGAATCAAAGCCTGCATTCGACTGTGCATTCTTCTTCATTCCGCACTTTGCGGCTTCCTCATTTATTCTTTCTATAAACTCGGCATTAAACTTTCCTGCGGCATTATTATCACGGATAAAGGTTACGATATTCTCTACCTCGCCCTCGCTTACAAAAGCACCCTGAACTCTCATAGGCTTTGATGCGCCAACGGGAGCAAAGAGCATATCTCCGCGTCCGATAAGCTTCTCCGCACCGCCTATATCAAGGATAGTTCTTGAGTCTGTCTGCGAAGCAACGGTACACGCAATTCTTGAAGGAATATTCGCCTTGATAAGACCTGTAATAACGTCAACAGACGGTCTCTGTGTACCTATAATTATGTGGATACCCGCGGCTCTCGCTTTCTGCGCAAGACGGCAGATCGAGGTCTCGACCTCGTCGGGCGCCGTCATCATAAGGTCGGCAAGCTCGTCTATGATTATTACCATATGTGGCATATATTCTCTGTCGGGATCGTTTTCGGTAACGGCGTTATATCCCGAAATATCACGCACACCCGCGTCCTCGATCATCTCAAATCGGCGCTCCATTTCAGCGACTGCCGATGCAAGAGCACCTGCTGCCTTCTTCGGATCGCTTACTATCGGAGCGTAAAGGTGAGGTATGTTTTTATATATTGTAAATTCAACCTTTTTAGGGTCGATAAGTATCAGCTTCAGTTCATCGGGCTTTGCCTTATACAAGAGGCTGACGATGATCGTATTGATACATACCGACTTACCCATACCAGTAGCACCCGCGATAAGCAGGTGAGGCATCTTTGCAATATCAAAATATATGGGATTTCCGCCTACGTCCATTCCAAGACAAGATGTAAGGCGGCTCTTTGACTCGAAGAATTTAGGTGTCTCGATAAGGTCACGCAGATACACGGTGGCTCTTGTTCTGTTAGGCACTTCAATGCCTACGGCAGGCTTGTTGGGGATAGGCGCTTCTATACGAACACCCGTTGTCGCAAGGTTAAGTGCAATATCGTCAACGAGGTTCGCGATAGCGCGGACTCTGATTCCCGCGTCGGGCTTAAGCTCGTATCTTGTGATAGTCGGTCCGCGAGAATATGTAATTTCCTTGATGGAAACCTTGAAGCTGCGAAGAGTTTCCATCAGTCTTTGGGCATTTTCCTGAAGCTCCTGCGAATAGTCCTCTTCAGCAGCGTTAGGATTGGGAGTAAGCATATCGACGGGCGGGAATACGTAAGGTGTTACCACCTCAACCTCTTCAACTCCCTCTTCGGGAGCTACCGCCGCCATCTCGGAAAGAAGCTCTTCATTTTCTATCTGCTCAAGATCTATTATATCGACGTCTTCTTTTTCATTATCGTCTATATCATCAAGAAGCTTTGTAACGTCGTCGGCAGGTGACGGTGCTCTTTGGGCTTCTTCCTTCTGCGGTATGCTACCCGAAGTCTGAAGTCCGTCGAGAATACTCTGAACACCCGAAAATTCCTTGGCGTCAAAGGTAGGATCTCCGCCGAAATCATCGCCCTCGCCCTCTTCCTTCTTTTCAATTTGAGTCTCATCGGGCATTTGAGTTACCTTGCCGTCAACACCGATATATACGTTGTCGGTATTCTGTGAGGGCGCGGCAAATATTGCGCTCATATCCAAGGGTTTTAGCTCAAGCTCGGGCTCCTCAGCTTTCTTTTCTTCAACGGTCTGCTCTGAAAGCAGCTCGTCAACAGACATATTCTTTTTCTGCTTGGGCACGTTCTGCTTAACGGCTACCGCCTCTTCCTGATTAATAGTTGCAGCCATCACTCTGTTCTTGTGCTTCCTTGCGTCCGCCTCCGCTTCTGCCGCAAGGCGAAGTGCCTCCTCGTCCTCACGTGCACGTCTCTCTCTTGCAATATCGCGCCTTTCGGTTATAAAAGCTATAACCCCCGAAGGTGTAAAGCCAAGCATGAAGAATGCGAATACTGCGGCGAGAACGCACAGGATTATCAAGGATATAAGCTGCTCGAAGCACATTACCATAAGCGCGCCTATCGAGCTTCCTATAAGCCCGCCGTATCCGTCAGCGGGATTTTCTGCAGCATCCACCCACATCTCAACGATATCAAAACCAAAATAATCGTTTACAACACCGAAAATAAGAGAGATACACAAAACGAAAAGAATACCTGTTACGGTTATTACACTTATTGCGCGTCTATCCTTTGAGGGATTGCTCTCCGCTGTCGGTTTTCTCTTTGAACGGGAAGACCATCTTACGTTATATATACACTTTTTAAGCCCGATATAGAAAAACAGCGCGGGCAAAAGAAATGCGGCAGAGCCAAATATTCCGCACACAAGCCACTGCACGGCATATCCTACAACACCGGCTCCGTCATCATACCCCATAAGCTGAACTGTTATAAAGCATATTGCGAGTATGACTCCAAACACCATCAATACAAACGGTGCGGCAAATTTGAACACAGGTGCATTATTTTCTTCTGCCTGTTTATTCAGCTTTTGTGCCTTCTCATTTTCAAAATTGATCTTTATTTGTTTTGCCTCTTTTTTAGACGTCTTTTTAGCAGCCATCTATACCTCCGAATACAAATAGGCAATAAAGCCCTTGAATTATTCTATATTTAGCGGTTATACTAATAATCAATACCTATATATTATATCACACTGTATTTTTATTTTCAAGAAAATTTTACAGATAATCGGTGAAAAAATGAAAAAAAACAAAAATTTTTTTCTCCCCCTATCACTCGGCGGTCTTTGTGCGGGATTTGCAAACGGATTGCTCGGAGCGGGCGGAGGAATTATTATAGTATACATCTTTTCAAGAGTCTTTGAGAGAAGCACTGACAGGCGGGATATTTTTGCAAACGCGCTGTGCATTATGATGCCGATATCGGTAGTATCTTGCATAATTTACGCACTGCGCGGAGACCTTAACGCGAGCGGATTTTCGCCCTTTATTATTCCAGCTATCCTTGGCGGACTTCTCGGTGGTTTTGTGCTATGTAAAATAAATACTGAGTTTTTGAAAATTCTGTTTTCGGCTCTTGTTGTGATTTCGGGTATTATTTTGGTTGTGAAATAATTTTTCAGGAGAAATAAATATGCTTTTCCTTTCGCTCATTATCTCTTTTTTTATTGCAATTCTTACGGGACTTGGAGTTGGAGGCGGCGGTCTTTTCGTTATATATCTCGCCCTCTTTACCGATACACCTCAGCTTGCCGCACAAGGAATTAATCTTTTCTTCTTTCTCTTTTCTGCAGGCTCGTCGGTGATAGTTCATCTCACTCAAAGAAAAATATATTTATCAGCGGTTGTAATTATGGCATCGGCAGGCATCATAGGCGCGATTGTGGGTGCTTTTGTGTCAGGCTACGTAGATCAGGCTCTTCTGCGCAAAATATTCGGAGCTATGCTTATGATATCGGGAATAATATCACTCAAAAAATCCTTTAAGGAAAAAATACCAAATAAAAAAGCAATTGAAGAAAATAATTTTTAAAAAACTATTTACAAATCAGATTATATGTGTTAATATATAATGTGGATATCGATGGCTCGGTTTTCGGATAAATAGCTGCTCCGCAGTATTTCACCCACCGATCTCTGTGCTTTTCGATAAATAAAATCAAGAAAGGTGAAAACATTATGCTTAAGACAGAAAAGCAGGCAATTATTGAAGCTTATGCTACTCATGAGGGAGACACAGGTTCGCCCGAGGTACAGATCGCGATTCTTACACACAGAATCAACTCGCTCAACGAGCACCTCAAGGCTAACCATAAGGATCACCACAGCCGCCGCGGTCTTCTTAAGATGGTAGGTCACAGAAGAAATCTTCTTAACTACCTCCAGAAGACAGATATTGAGCGTTACCGCGCAATTATCGCTAAGCTGAATATCAGAAAGTAATTTCAATAATTGTTGGAGTGAAGAGTTGAGTTTTAGGCTCGCCTCCTCACTCCTTCGTTCTATATTTACACTTCTCACAACGGATTAGCAGTTAATTATGTGCCCCGTTTCGTCTTGCTTCGGGACATGTAATTAAGTGCTAAACCTCTGTGAGATAAAAATAAAAACATGGAGGAAACAAAAATGTCAATTACAAAAAGTGAAGCTATGAACTTCAAGAATTACAAGGTGTTCAATTACACTTTTGCCGGCCGTCCTCTCGTTATCGAAACGGGTAAAATGGCAGGTCTTGCAAACGGCTCTGTTCTCATTCGCTACGGTGATACAGCACTCCTTTGCTGCGCTACCGCTTCGGCAAAGCCCCGTGACGGTATCGACTTCCTTCCCCTCTCGGTAGATTATGACGAGAGAATGTATGCCGCAGGTAAGATCCCCGGCGGTTACCTCAAGCGTGAGGGTAAGCCCTCTGAAAAGGCTGTACTTACCTCCCGCGTTATCGACAGACCTATCCGTCCCCTTTTCCCCAAGGATCTCCGTAACGACGTTGCTCTTACTCTTACAGTTATGTCTGTAGATCCCGACTGCTCACCCGAGATCACAGCAATGATCGGTGCTTCAACAGCCCTTGCTATCTCCGATATTCCGTGGAACGGACCTATCGGTGGTGTATTCATGGGTCTTGTAGACGGCAAGCTCGTTGTAAACCCCACAGAAGAGGAACAGAAGAAGAGCGATCTTCAGCTTACAGTTGCCGCTTCTATGGAAAAGGTCGTTATGATCGAGGCAGGTGCTAACGAGGTTGACGACGACACTATGTTTGAGGCAATTATGATGGCTCACCGAGAGATTAAGGATCTTCTCGGATTCATCAATGCTATCATTGATGAGATTGGCAAGAAGAAATTTGAGTATCCCTCTTGCGAGCTTGATCACGATATGTTTGATAAGGTATTCGCTTTCTGCGAAAAGGATATGATGGTCGCTCTTGACACAGACGACAAGAACATCCGTGACGAAAGAGTTGAGCCTATCAAGGATGCTATCGTTGCTGAATTTGAGGAAGAATATCCCGAGATTGCTTCCATTATGGAAGAGCTTATCTACAAGATCCAGAAGAAGATCGTTCGCCGTTGGCTCCTTGTTGACAAGAAGCGTGTTGACGGACGTGCTATGGATCAGATCAGACCTCTCGGAAGCGAGGTTGGCATTCTCCCGAGAACCCACGGTTCGGGTCTCTTTACAAGAGGTCAGACACAGGTTCTCACAGTTGCAACTCTCGGCATGCTCTCCGAAGCACAGATGCTTGACGGTATCGACAACGAGACCGAAAAGAGATATATGCACCACTACAATATGCCCGGCTTCTCAACAGGTGAAGCAAAGTCCACCAAAAGCCCCGGCCGCCGCGAGATCGGTCACGGTGCGCTCGCAGAGCGTTCGCTCGTTCCCGTTCTTCCCTCTCCCGAGGAATTCCCCTATGCTATCCGTCTTGTTTCAGACGTAGTTTCCTCTAACGGTTCTACCTCACAGGGCTCTGTTTGCGGATCCACTCTTGCTCTTATGGATGCAGGTGTTCCGATCAAGGCTCCCGTTGCAGGTATCTCTTGCGGACTTATCACCGCTGAAGACGGAAGCTGGGATATCATGCTTGATATTCAGGGACTTGAGGACTTCTACGGAGATATGGACTTCAAGGTAGCGGGAACTCACAAGGGTATCACATCTATTCAGATGGACCTTAAGGTTGACGGACTTACACCCGAGATCATCAAGGCTGCTCTCGCACAGACACACGAGGGACGTGATTATATAATTGATGAGGTTCTTCTCAAAGCTATCCCCGCTCCTCGCGCTGAGGTTTCAAAGTACGCTCCCAAGATGACAAGCTTCAAGATCGACCCCGACAAGATCCGTGAGGTTATCGGCAAGGGCGGTTCTGTAATTCAGAAGATCGTTGCTGAAT
>JAZSIV010000146.1:0-3343 GCA_045533995.1 Eubacteriales bacterium | reverse complement strand
GCTCTCGGTCTTGAAGAGGAAAGCGAAAAGAAGCTTCTTAAGGAATGTGCGCGTCTTGAAAGAATGTCACCGACCACACCCGAAGCAACCGTCAGCAGGGTTTACATCGAAACCTGCATTGATCTGCCGTGGAACAAGCTGACCGAGGACAATTTAAACCTTGCACACGCAAGAAAGATTCTTGACCGTGACCATTACGGAATGGATAAAATCAAAGAAAGAATTATCGAGGCTCTTGCCGTTCGCAAGCTTTCCGACGGCGGCTACGGACAGACCCTCTGCTTCGTCGGCCCTCCGGGTGTCGGCAAAACCTCAATCGCAAAGAGTGTTGCCGAGGCTATGGGCAGAAAGTTCTCCCGTGTTTCTCTCGGCGGCGTTCACGATGAGGCGGAAATCCGCGGTCACAGAAAGACCTATATAGGCTCAATGCCCGGCAGAATTATTGCCGCGGTAAAGTCCGCAGGAACTAAAAATCCGATTATTCTTCTTGATGAAATTGACAAGCTCGGCTCGGATTACAAGGGCGATCCCTCATCCGCACTTCTCGAAGTGCTTGACGGTGAGCAGAACGGCACCTTCACCGACCATTATATTGATATGCCGTTTGATCTGAGCAAGGTTATGTTCATCACAACAGCTAACGACAGATCAACAATCCCCGCACCTCTGCTCGACAGAATGGAGGTTATAGAGCTTCCGAGTTATACGCACGAGGAGAAGTTCAATATTGCTAAAAAGCACCTCGTTCCGAAGCAGATAAAGCTCCACGGACTTGATTCGAAGACGTTTAAAATTAACGACAAGGCATTGAGAGATGTTGTTGACGGATATACCCGCGAGGCAGGTGTCCGCCGTTTGGAACAGCAGATTGCCGCCCTTTGCAGAAAGGGTGCGGCGGCGATTGTCGGCGGTGAGGAGACTGCGGTTTCTGTAAAGGTCAGCGACCTTGAAAAGCTCCTCGGTCCGAAAAAATATATTCCCGAAACAATCGACGAGGAGTCAGCGGTCGGCGTTGTGAACGGACTTGCGTGGACAAGTGTTGGCGGCGAGATGCTTCAGGACGAGGTTGCCGTGCTCGAGGGTACGGGCAAGGTCGAGCTTACGGGCTCACTCGGTGATGTTATGAAGGAATCCGCAATGGCGGCTATCAGCTTTATCAGAAGCCGTGTAGATAAGTACGGAATCAATCCGAAATTCTACAAGGAAAAGGATATTCATATCCACGTGCCCGAGGGAGCAGTGCCCAAGGACGGTCCGTCAGCAGGCGTTACAATGGCAACGGCTCTTCTCTCCGCGCTTACGGAAACTCCCGTTGACAGCCATACCGCAATGACGGGTGAAATCTCTCTCCGCGGAAGAGTTATGCCCATCGGCGGTCTTCGCGAAAAGTCAATGGCAGCTTACAGAATGGGTATGAAGCAGGTAATAATTCCGAAGAAAAATGCGGCAGACCTTGCCGATGTTGACGAAAAGGTAAAGGCTTCGATAAAATTTATCCCCGTTACAAGCCTTGACGAGGTTTTTGATAACGCACTCGTAAAGAAGACCGAAGAAAAAAAGGCGGTTGCCGCAATGGCAAACAAAAAGGAAGTCGGCTATAATATTATGAGAACCTGAGGAGGTTGACCAATGAGATTTGACAAAGTAAAGTATGAGGCATCCTACGGCACAAGTCAGCAGTTACCGAAATCGGATGCGGTCGAAATCGCGTTTGCAGGACGTTCCAACGTCGGCAAATCCTCAATGCTCAACAAGGTTCTCAATCGTAAAAATCTTGCGCGTGTCAGCTCTGTTCCGGGTAAGACGGTTACCGTCAATTTCTTCGACTGTGACGGTGTAAAGCTCGTTGACCTCCCCGGTTACGGCTATGCAAAGGTCAATTTCAACGAAAAAAAGCGTTGGGCTGACCTTATGGAGGGCTACTTCAATTCGGGAAGAAACATCAGGCTTGTTGTTCAGCTTACGGATATGCGCCACCCCGTTACAAAAGATGACCTCGATATGATGCGCTTTATGCAGTCGGCAGGCTTTGATTTTATTGTCGTTATGACAAAGAGCGATAAGCTCAATAAAACCGAACGCACAAAGCGTCTTGAGGCTATCAAAGAAGAGCTTGCGGAATTCGGTGATATTGAAGCAATTCCGTTTTCGGCACAGAACGGTGAGGGTGCGGATAAAATCCGCGAAGCGATTGAAAAATACAGTAAAAATGATTTGTCAAACTAAGTGCAACACTTTTTAATCGAATCCTCAAATAAATCCAAAGGTTTTTGGTAATTTAAAACTTTCTTGGGCCTGGCGTTAATCAACGCCAGGTTCTTTTTTAATGTAGAAGGACTAACTCTTGAAAGGTTTCTTCCTTTAGGATAAAACTCTCTTAAAAGCCCATTGAGATTTTCGTTTGTTCCCTTTTGCCAAGCACAATAAGGGTCGGCAAAGAAAACATCACAATTAAGGACTTCTTCTACTTTCTGCCAACCTGCAAATTCAGTTCCTCTATCGCAGGTAATTGATTTAACTGCTTCATCAGGCAACTCTGATAAAGCTGCTATTATGGCTTTTGTCATTTCTTCTGCTGTTTTATTCGGTATCTTAATTGCTATGTAATATCGAGTTTTTCGCTCCGCCAATGTCGCAAAACAAGCTTTTGATTTACCTCTTCCTGACACAACTGTATCAGCTTCCCAATGGCCAAATTCTTGCCTTTTGTATACACTTTTGTCTCTTTTTCTTATTGATTTGCCTAAATTAAACTTACCTCTTGTTTCTTTCTTGCCTCGGCTCTTGCCCTTTCTACGAAGCACTTTTAGGTTAACATCGATATATTTTTCATAGATCCAACGGTAAATTGTTCTTGTTGAAGGCATTTCTAATTCGCAAGGCGTGTTTGATATTTGTTCCGGCGACCAAGTAAGCAATAGTTTTTCTTTAATATATTCTATCTTGGATGGATCTTGAAACATACCCCTGTGACAATATGATCTTCTTAACAAATATTTCTTCTGAGCTGTATATGGATAATATGTTGGTATATCATACATGTGCGTACAATTCCGCCTTAATTCCCTTGAAACTGTACTGACACTTCTACCTATCAATTTTGCAATTTTTCGATAACTATATCCTTTTAAATAATATTCCCGTAGACAACAGCGTTCTTCTATGGTAAGATGTGTGTAACTCATATAAATCTCCCTTGGTTTTTGTTTTCTCGCAAACTACATTATACCATGGATTTATATGAGTTGCTTTATTTTATTAAACTGTTGCACTTGATAGTATAATTCATCCCCTGCCATAAAAAAGCACTTGCATTTGCAAGTGCTTTTTTCAACTAAGTGTG
>JAZSIV010000077.1:0-11152 GCA_045533995.1 Eubacteriales bacterium | reverse complement strand
ATCAAGCTCAAATGAAATAAGTATATCCCTCGGTATGCAGTCTCTCATCTTATAGTGCTCAACAAGAAAAGCGCTGAGTGTCTCACTGTCGACTATCTGATCGGCACCAAAAACGAAATCTCTCTTGTCTATGACCGCGCCCTCGCGAACGTACATTGCCGATATACAGCTACAGGTCTCATCGGTATAAAATCCGAATATATCCTGCTCGGCGTCGGGCGAGGATACCACGTGCTGCTTTTGTCCAAGTCGCTCAAGTGCACGGATGGTATCTCTGCACCGTGCTGCCGCCTCGAATCGCTCCTCCTCGGCATACTCGATCATTTTCGATTCAAGTGTATTTATTGCAGATGAAGTATTCCCCCTAAGAATCTCAGTAGCGCATTTTATAAGCGATCCATATTCTTCAGCCGAGACCTTTCCCGTACACACTCCGCAGCACTGACCGATCTGATAATAGATACACGGGCGCTCCTTGCCTATATCCCTTGGAAATTGCCTTTTGCAAGACGGGATTCCGAGTGTTTTACAAATAGTTCCTATGACCGAGAAAACGGTCGCCGTACCTGTAAAAGGTCCGTAATATTTCGCCTTATCCGAAAGCCTTGTTCTTGTGTATACAAGCCTCGGATACTCTTCCTTTGTCACCTTAATATATGGGTATGACTTTGCATCCTTGAGCTTGATATTATACTTTGGAGAATATTGCTTTATAAGCGTATTTTCAAGGGAAAGCGCCTCTATCTCGGTCGTGCATACGATATATTCAAAATCCTCTGCCGCTCGCACCATTTTTTCTGTCTTAACGTTCTTGCGGCTGTTCTGAAAATATTGCGACACGCGGTTTTTGAGCTTTCTCGATTTTCCCACATATATGACCTTACCGTGTCGGTCCTTCATTATATAAACACCGGGACAGATCGGCAATTCGTTTGCCCTTGTCAGCAATTCATTTGTTCTTTCTGCAGTTGCCGGCATTTTCTTCCTCCAAGTAAAAAAATAAAAAGGTGCTGTGCGAATCAACACAGCACCAAAACGCTTTTATTCAGCGAAACCGGTCTGAATCAACTCTATCAAACCGTCTATTGCATTAAGCTCATCCTGTCCGTCTGCAACAAGAGTTATAGTCATGCCCTTGGCAATTCCAAGAGAAAGTACGCCAAGCAAGCTCTTTGCATTGACCTTACGATCTTCCTTCTCTACCCAAATAGAGCTATGGTAGGTATTAGCCTTCTGAATGAAGAAGGTCGCAGGTCTTGCATGAAGACCAATATTATTTGTTATCACTACATCTTTTTTAATCATAAAAACGCTCCTGTCACTAAATATATCAGACCAAATACTTCTGTCGAATATTAAAAATTAAACCTAGTACTAATAGTATATCAAAAAAACTATATAAAATCAATAGAAAACATTTGTGGAATTTTAATGAATTTGTGTCCGATTTTGTCAACTTTGTTGCAACTTTTGCACATAAAGTTTCCTTGTTTTGCTATTTTTTAATATAAATACCGTTTTATTCCTCGGCAGAGGGCTCTATTGAGGTTATCTTTACAGTAACCGTAACAAGCTCGGTTCTCAGCTTAAGTGTCTGACCCGAGGCTAGATACTGTTTACCTCCTACGGAAAATCCACCGTCCTCTGTGTAATATCCTTCACAAACAAGTCTTCCCCTTGCATTTACTCTCGTTTCTCCGTCGGGATAAAAGACCTCTACCACGTTACCTTGCGAATCGGTAAAATATTCTGACGCAGGGGTGATGCTGAGTGCATTTTTATTTTCGGATTCACTTATCAGCTTTCCGAAATACTCCCCGCTGTCAGCAAAATATACCTCGTCCCCAATATCTATATACGACGGAGTGGTATATCTTATATCGTCAATAGTGAACGACACCTCATATTCCTTTGTCTGCGTTTTTGCCCAAAGGCTGTCTATAACGTTAAATCTGAAATAAATGCTTAACAAGACCGCGATTATAAGTATGATTATAACGGCATCTATTACATTGAAGTGAGCATTTTTCTTTGCTCCATACGCTTGCGTATCCTTCTTTACCATAAAGACACCTCCTTATTTCGCTTCCGAGAGACTTACACAGTATCCCTCGCCCACATAGTCGGGAAAACGCAAAGCCAGCTTTTCGCCGACAGCAATACGTCTGTCTCCAACCGAATATCCTTTTCCCTCTTCGTAATCAGCGTTTGCCGTTACGGTAACCAAAACGTTATATTTATCTGGGAAAGGAGAGAGCCAACCCGACTTCTCTTCCTCGTTATATTCAAGCTCTGTATAATGCGAGCTGCAATTTACCGTAACAACGGTTCCAAGCGTGTACTTTGAAACCGAATCAACGACATTATCGTTTTCCTTTATCTTTTCAATAAGTGCCTCGTCAACAGCCATAAATTCAACGGTATATTGTATTTCCCTTGATGAAGAATTCTTGTCAAAAATATTAAACCAAGAAACAGGAAAAAACATATTAATTACTATTGCCGCAAGAAGAACAACTGCAAGAATGATAAGAAAATCAATAAAATTAAATCTCTTACCTCTTGCTCTTGGCGATGCGCCGTTTGCCAGAGCCTCTTTTCTTTCTCTCATTATGATCGTATTCCTTTCCGTTTAGGTTTGATACATAAGACTCACTCTCGTGCCGTCTTACAGTAAACATATTTGCCCTTGGATATTAAATATCAATGCTTGCCGAGCTATCGTCATATACAAACTCGGTCTTTGTGCGCTTTGCCTGTTGATCGCCCACTCTTATCGCGGCACATCCTATTCCGATTATTGCCCAAAACAGGAAAAACACTCTGAAGTTATACCAGATATAATCAAACATTCCCATTGTCATTGCCGCAACGAACGCTGCAAAGGAAGCCAACGCCATACCGTTCATTTCCAAACGATCCTTATCCTTAAAAGCACCAAAGCTTTTTTGCGCAAACAGTACTATCACCGCAAGGAATGCCACAAGTCCCGCAATTCCCGTGCTAAGACCTATCTGTAAGAACAGATTATGGCTATGCTCCGCAAATTCGATTCCCGCATAGGCATATATGGGATAGATCTCTCGAAATGCCGAAACACCGTATCCAACGCCGCCAAAAGCATTGTCAAAAAATGCTTCAAGTGAAGCCTTCCACGTGCACACTCTGTAATACGTTGAGGAATCTGACATATCACCTATACTCATAAACCTTTGTATTACATTCGCAGGAAGAATTACGGGAAAAATCGGCAAAGCAAACACGATGCCGAACAAAAGCTTGAGGGTCTTTCTTGACCTTATAAGAAAATACACAAGCCCCGATGCAATAAGTCCAAGCCAAGCTCCTCTTGACCAAGTAAGAACAACACACAAAACTATCATTGAAGCAGAAAAAATACCAAACAGCTTTTTTCTCTTATGAAGTCTTGAGACAAGATCAAGCGCAAACGGGAATATCATTACAAGATAAAAGGCGAGCACGTTTGAATTATCAAAGACCGAAACCACCCTGCCCTTGATTCCCGAGAAATAGCTTGTGTCAAGCCACTGTGTAGTTATATTTCCGAGGAAATATTGCAAGATCCCTATAATAGCTACCACAGTTGCAGAATTAACGAGCGACATCACACATCTTCTTATCCATTTTTCAGTCCTCATCATATTAGTGATAAGGAAATAAGCAAGCATCAGCATACAACTGACAAGCGCTTCCTTAAACGATGCCTGACCGCCAACCGAGATGGCTCCCGAGAAGAAGATAACGAACATAAAGAAAATGACCGCGAAGTCTATCATCTCAAGCTGTAATACTCGTTTTCCGCGTATAAGCTTCACCAAAAAGCCTATTATGCATAGTCCCACGATGGCGGACACCATAAGAGTCGGATTTGGCGCAAGCGAGAAGAAAGGCAGCAAAAACAGTGAAATTATAATTCCGCTTTCGGGTGACGAGATAATAAGTGCCACCGTCACAAATAAAGCAAAAACAATAATAATGTCTATTGGTTTTACAATAAGAGTTGCAAATCCTGCCAACACACCGATTATAATAGATATATTTGCCTTTGTTTTTGATTTCTTTACAGGCACCTCAAAGCTTTCATCTCTGAAGCCGAAGAACTCGCATAACACAAGTCTTCCGCAAGCACTGCTTCCAAGTGCCGCCGCAAGACAGCTCTTTGACATAAGCAGCGGTATAGAAACTATTACAAGAATTACTCCTGTAAAGAAAGCATCGTTATCTGCCTTTCCGAGACCCGTAAAAAAGGTGCGCAGAAAATAAATAAAAATGGTATATAGTCCGAATGAAAGCACAGCGTTACCGTAATACTTTACTGACGTTCCAAGCAATGCTCTGTTAATTTTATTAAAGAAATCAACAAAGAAGCTATTTTCAAAGCCCTCGGAAAGAGCCTTTCTTGCGTTTCTTGAGTGCTTGTGAAGCAAGCCGCTTCCAAGGAAATAACCCTTTGTATAACTGCTATCAAGAGCAGCCTGCTCTTTTGCATAAGAAGTAAAAAGCATTCCAAAAATTCCGTTTGAAAATGCGTTATATACGGCAGACGTAAGCTTTTCAAGCAAGCTCATTATAATTCCGCCCGTGAAATAATAAGACAGGCCTCGCCTCTGACGTTTTCTATGCTTGCCACCCGAACTCTCGTCAGGCGCCACAGATTCAGACTCGCAAGCATCAGCGTTTACATTTTTTTCGTCCATCGTCTACTCCTTTCTGCAAAAATTCAATTTCCCGTCATCATTGACGGTATTTATCAATAAGATCGGGGCGCAAGCTCTCGGTTATCTCCTCTGAGCGCTCCTGTCTCCATTTATCTATCTTCTCGTGATGTCCCGATATGAGTACGTCGGGCACCTTAACTCCGTGAAATTCATACGGTCTTGTATATTGCGGATATTCAAGAAGTCCGCTTGAAATGCTCTCTTTTTCGTGGCACTCGGCATCCGAAAGAACACCCTCTGCAAGTCTTGCCACTGCATCGGTCACGATGCAAGCGGGGATCTCACCGCCCGTAAGCACGAAATCACCGATAGATATCTCCTCGTCGATTATCTCGTCGATTATCCGCTGATCGACACCCTCGTAATGACCGCAAAGAATAACAACGTTATCGTATTCGGAAAGCTCTCTTGCCTTTTTTTGGTCAAATATCTTTCCTCTCGGAGACATATAAACGACTCTTCTTTTACATTCTCCGCCAAGCTGTTCGTCAGCATCACGGCAAACGGCCTCAAAGCAGTTGAATATCGGGGGCGCCATCATAAGCATTCCCTTTCCTCCGCCGTAAGGAGTGTCGTCCACACGTCTGTGCTTATCCTCGGAATAGTCTCTTATATTATGACATTTAACATTGATAGCTCCGCTTTTCTGAGCCCTGCCTATTATGCTCTCTCCCAAAACGTATGAAACAAGATCGGGAAAAAGCGTCATTATATCAAATCTCATCTTAACCTCAAATCAGTCAAACATTCCGCCGATCGGACGAATATACACAGCCTTTCCAACCTCTACTCGATCAACGAACTCGTCAACTGCAGGCACCATTACCTCTCCACCATCGGTCTTTACAACGTATATGTCCGAAGCACCTCTGTTTATTATTTCAAGAAGAGTTCCGTAAAGCTTTCCGTTGTCGGCATCTATCACGTCACAACCGATGATATCTGCAATAAAGTATGCGCCGTCCTCAAGATCAAAATCATCGCGGTCGGCATAAACCACTGAGTTTTTGAGTGCAAGCGCGCTGTCCATATCCGATATCCCAGCAAGATCAAACAAAACGAACTGCTTGAATATAGCCGATTTCTTTACCTTATACTCAACGTATTCTTCTCTTTTTTTAATATATACTCTCTTAAAGGAGGCAAGGATCTCGGGGCTGTCACACCAACATTCAAGCTTAAGCCCCCCGTGGCAACCGTGTGTATTGATAATTTTTCCGCACTCAATATATTGCAATTTTTCCATTTTGCCTCCAATGGTATCGTCAACAATGTTTTTCGGGTATAACTACCCATAATATACATAATTATATTATAGTATAACACATTTACCTCATTTTTTCAACAGTTTTGCATATTTTTTAGTAAATACAGTTTGAATTTTCATTTTTTTACAATTTTTACTTGCTTTTTTTATTATCGTATGGTATTATAAAGCAAATGTTTATTTATGGAGGAACTAACAAATGGGTGATTATATGGGTATTATCTTGATAGTTGTAATGTTGGCTTTCATGTATTTCTTTATGTTGAGACCGCAGAAAAAGCAGGAAAAGCAGATCAACGATATGAGAAACAACCTTCAGGTTGGCGATGAGATCACAACAATAGGCGGCGTTATCGGTAAGATAGTTAGCATTAAGGAAGAAACAATTACTATTGAGACAAGCCATGACCGCACAAAGATCAGATTTCTCAGATCTGCTGTCAAATGCGTTGACGTAAAGGCAGAGGACGCACAGGACTAATTTTGATACATTTTATAATGAAAAGCAAGCTGATTTATCAGCTTGCTTTTCATTTTTTCGGGAAAGCATGAATATAGTAATAAAAAAGATCCTTATACAAAGAAAGGCAAACTATATGTCATCATCAAGATCAAAAAAAAATTATTCAAAACTTTCGGATAATTCTGAGTTCGGCCTTGCTTCTCTGCTCAAATCCTCTTTGCACGGAGCAATTTTCGCTCTTGGGTTATCGGTGGTGCTCGCTTTCATATCCTGCGCGATAGCTTTTGCAAACAAGGACCCCGATGCGCTTGTCTTTCCTCTTTCAATGGCATCACTTTACATATCCGCCTTTTTGGGAGGCCTATTCAGCGCACGCAAAAAAGAGGCACCAAGGCTCATCTGCGGTCTTTGCTCGGGCGGCGTCTTTATGCTTGCCTATATGTTCATCTCACTCTTCTTCCCGTCGCAAATGTCTGCAGGATATAGCTTTGTGATCTCCCTGCTTTTACACTCTCTCATAATTGTTTTCTCAATTCTCGGTGCAATGTCATACCGCAAAAAAAATACTCACAAAAGAAAAAGGAGCTCGCGTTAGCAAGCTCCTTTTTTTATTATGCCTTGAAGGGATGCTTTTCGGCTTCTTCCTTCATTTTTTTGATAACGTCCTTTGCACTCTTGGCATTGTATACCGACGATCCCGCAACTATAACGTTAGCTCCTGCCTCGGTAGCAAGGCCTACATTGTCT
Organism: Eubacteriales bacterium; assembly: GCA_045533995.1. Lineage (GTDB taxonomy): Bacteria > Bacillota > Clostridia > Oscillospirales > CAG-272 > HGM12713. Next base: position 3,936 of record JAZSIV010000077.1, on the reverse strand, counting down.
GCTGTAAGTCCACCGTCAACCTCAATGTCAATGTCAATATTGTGCTCATTTGCATAGGTTCTGATCTGTCTTACCTTCTCGAGAGTTTCAGGTATCATCTTCTGTCCGCCAAATCCAGGTTCAACAGTCATAACAAGCACCATGTCAAGATCCTTCAAAAGATCGTATACAACATCAGCAGGTGTTGCGGGCTTTATGGAAAGTCCTGCCTTTACCTCTTTCGACTTTATGTACTTGATGACGTCACGGGGATTTTCACAGCTCTCATAATGTATGGTAATTATATCAGCACCTGCCTTGATAAAATCATCAACGTATCTCTGAGGCTCTGTTATCATAAGGTGAACGTCAAAAATAAGTGTACTTGCTTTTCTGAGCGACGAGATCATAGGCGCGCCAAAGCTTATGTTGGGAACAAATATTCCATCCATAACGTCAAGATGCGCGTATGTAGCACCCGCCTTCTCTGTTTTTTTGATCTCCTCGCCAAGCTTTGCAAAGTCTGCAGCGAGGACAGATGGTGAAACAATAAACATATCCTTTATCTCCTGAAATTATGTTTTTATTTTGTAATAAATATTTTTTTCGGGGTATGACATATACACCGTTTTTTTCATATTATATAATGTGGAATACAAACAGATGCGTGTCCTGGCATGACGTCAAAGATTAAGGCAGTGAGATTTTTCACCACGATACGTTCTGTTGTGCAGAAGCGGCAGATGGCAGACTCAGAGTCGGCTTGGCGGAGCCTCCGCCCTGCCGTTTTCTGTTAAAGCCAATTGCAAAATTTATCATATTTTGTCTATAAGGCAAACAGCATGTGCCGCAATTCCCTCTTTGTTGCCTGTAAAGCCAAGCTTTTCCTCAGTAGTGGCTTTTACGCTTACGGCATCAACGTCAACGCCAAGTGCTCCCGCTATATTTTCTCTCATTTTTTCGATGTGCGGAGCAAGTTTTGGCGCTTGTGCAATAATGGTAGAATCAACGTTTACAACACGATATTCTTTTTCAAAAAGAAGTTGAGCAACTCTTTTGAGAAGCACAAGACTATCTGCGCCATTGTATTTTTCATCACTATCAGGAAAGTGTTTTCCTATATCTCCGAGTGCCGCCGCTCCAAGCAAGGAATCGGATATTGCGTGTAACAGGACGTCAGCATCCGAATGTCCAAGCAAGCCAGTGTCATGTGAAATTTCAACACCGCCAAGAATAAGCTTTCTACCCTCTACGAGTCTATGAACGTCGTAACCGTGACCTATTCTCATAGTTTCTCTCCTTGCGACTCTGTGCTGTTTGCCATGATCCTTTCCTCAAGGACCGCTTTTGCCACTATCATATCGTCAACCGTTGTTATTTTTATATTTCCCGCGCCACATTCGACAAGTCTTATAGGATGCTTTACGAATTCGACGAGCATATTGTCATCGGTTGCCTCGTAATCCTTTTTAAGTGCAGTATATGCAGCCGCACGGTAAAGCTTTGTCTTAAATACCTGCGGTGTCTGCGCAAGCCACACTGTATTCCTGTCGGCTGTACTGTCTATAAAGCCCTTGCTGTCAGCGATTTTTACCGTATCGGTAGATTTGTGGGCCGCAGTTGCCGCACCGTATTTGTATGCCGAGCGACAGACCGACGTGATTTCTGTGGGTGTGATAAGACATCTTGCACCATCGGCGATGGCAACGTATTTCGATCTCTTACTTACAGCATCAAGACCGTTCATTACCGATTCCTGACGGGTGTTTCCGCCCGCAACGACCGCCGTAAGCTTTGTTATGCCGTATGCCTTGCACAGTCCGTCATAGGTATCTATTTCACTTTTTTTAGCACATATTATTATCTCGTGAATACACTCGGTATTCTGAAAGGCGATAAGAGTATGCGCTATAAGGGGAATACCGCAAACGGGTGTCATTTGTTTTGTCAGCACACTGTCAAAGCGCGTTGAGCTTCCTCCCGCCGCGATTATGGCGGAGGTAAAATTTTTGGGATGATCCGAGCCCGATATTGCTCTGAGAATCCCCGCAACCTTTTTAAGGCACATATACCCTCCGTATTTTCGTTTATTTATTTTTCTTTTCTATCTCAGAGAGCATAGCAACACGGGTAACGTGGTTGCCGCTATTCAAATATTCCGCATCAAGAAAAGCATCCACAAGAGCTTTTGCAAGACCTATACCCACCACTCTTTCGCCAAAGCAGAGTACGTTTGCATCGTTGTGCGCACGGGTAAGTCTTGCCGAAAAGGTATCGGAGCAGCAAGCCGCGCGTATTCCGTTATGCTTATTAGCAGCCATAGACATTCCTACGCCTGTTCCGCAAATGAGTATACCGAGTGAGCACTCGCCCTCAAGTATTCTATTGCAGACCGCCTCGGCATAAACGGGATAATGACAGCTATCCGTCGAATATGTTCCAACGTCTACACACTCATATCCGCGCGATTTGATATGCTCAATAATTTGATTTTTTATCACAAATCCTGCGTGATCGCAGCCTATTGCTATTTTTTTCATTATGTTTTACCCGTATTACTGTTTATTGTTGAGCTTTTCAAGGCGTTCTCTTTCTGCCTGAGAAAGTCTTAAGTACGTAGGGACAAGCTCCGCATCAGAGGATCTGTCTCCATTATTGTATTTTGCGAGAGCAAGCTGTGCAACCGAATACGCTGATTGGTAACGGAGCTCTTCGGGGGCGAGCTCGTATTTTGTCAGCTTGAACTCCTCGGTAGCTACCTCGATCCCATCACCGCAAAGATAAACGGTCTCGCCATATTCGGAAAGCATTTTGTCAAGCTCCTCGCAAGAGAGTGCACTGTCATCACACAGTCTTGTAAGAGCCTTTCCGTCAGATCTGAATATTGCGGTATAGACCTGTGCGCGTCTTGCATTCATAACAGGGCAAATAATTCCGCAAAAGGAGCGAAGATTATAAGCAAGAGCCTCAAGGGTCGACACACCTATACAAGTCTTTCCTCGTCCGAACGCTATTCCCTTAACGGTAGCCGCTCCTATTCTGACACCGGTAAACGAACCGGGTCCTTCCGACGAGGCAAACAGATCTATATCATCAGCCCCAATATCAAGCATCTTGAATATAGCTTCCGCCATAGGAAGAAGGGTCTGACTATGTGTATTTCCGTTGTTAAGCGTCATCTGAGCTATAAGCTTTTCGTTCTCGCAGACGGCAACGCTTGCCGTTATAGCCGTGCTGTCAAAAGCAAGTATCTTCATCTAAAACCTCTTAACCCTTTGTTTCAAGTTCTATGGTAATAAGTCTGCTGTCGGGGCACGAAAGATCGTCCTTTTCTATTCTGACCGTCCAGTAATCTTTAGGGAATGCATATCTTATATTTTCACTCCACTCTACAAGGCAGACAGCCCCCGTATCAAGATAATCGTAGAAACCTGTGGAATACAGATCGTCTTCATCAGTTATACGGTACATATCAAAATGATACACCTTAGCTTTCGAGTCCCTTGAGCTATACTCGTTTACGAGTGTGAAGGTAGGCGATCTAACCGCAGAGTTCGGAGAGGCAAGCGAAGCAAAGCCTCTCACAAATGCGGTTTTGCCAACTCCGAGGTCGCCCTCAATAGCTACAAAGCGCGGCAGCTTTCGGTCTTCAAGCAAAAGCTTTGCCATCTCCTTACCCACAAGCTCGGTATCTTCAACAGCAGCCGTCCTTATTTGTTTATATATTGTCATATCAGAAAAGACCTGTTATATTTCCGTCTTCGTCAACGTCGATTGAATATGCCGCAGGCTTTTTAGGAAGGCCGGGCATAGTCATAATAGCACCTGTGAGTGCAACGATAAATCCTGCACCCGCCGACAGCTTTATCTCACGAACGTTCAAAGTAAAGCCCTCAGGTCTGCCAAGCTTTGTGGCATCGTCAGAAAGCGAATACTGTGTTTTTGCCATACATACGG
>JAZSIV010000139.1:0-11838 GCA_045533995.1 Eubacteriales bacterium | reverse complement strand
CCGACTTGTCCAACCGTATTTATCCTCTATTTTACCCCACTGAATACCTGTAAGGGTATCATAAAGCTTCTGTGCAACAGGACCGATCTCTTGATTGTTTATTATCATCTTCTCCTTGCCGTTGTCAAGAAGTCCCATGGGAGAAACGACTGCCGCAGTTCCTGTTCCAAATGCCTCGTTGAGCTTTCCGTTGCGATATGCTGTCTCGACCTCGTCAATAGAAAGCTTTCTTTCCTCGACCTCATATCCCATATCCTTAAGAAGCTGTATGCACGAAGCTCTCGTTACTCCGGGAAGTATGCTTCCCTCTGCAAGTGAAGGTGTTATTACTTTTCCGTCAATAACGAAAAATACGTTCATAGCTCCTACTTCGTCAATGTACTTATGCTCGATACCGTCAAGCCAAAGCACCTGAGAATAGCCAAGCTCCTCTGCCTTTTTCTGACCGATGAGTGAGCAAGCATAGTTGCCTCCGACCTTTGCAAATCCCGTTCCACCCTTTACGGCTCTTACGTACTCATTCTCAACGAATATCTTAACGGGCTTGATTCCCTCGGGATAGTATGATCCGACGGGAGAAAGGATTATCATAAACTTATAAGTGTGAGAGGGATGAACTCCAAGCTGAACGTCGGTTGCGATAATAAAGGGACGGATGTAAAGCGACGTTCCCTCAAGCGAGGGTACCCACTCTTCCTCAACCGCAACAAGTGCCTTGAGGGCATCGATAACGTCCGAGGGCTCAAGATGAGGAATACACAAACGTGTATTTGTGTTATTCATTCTTTCGATATTTTTATCAGGTCTGAAAAGCTGAACCGTTCCGTCGGGTGTTCTGTATGCCTTAAGTCCCTCAAACATTTCCTGCGCATAGTGGAAAACCATGCAAGCAGGATCAAGCGAAAGATCTCCATAAGGTACTATTCTCGCATCATGCCAACCCTTTGTATCGGAATAATCCATAATGAACATGTGGTCGGTAAAATATCTGCCAAATCCAAGATTATTCTGATCGGGCTTTGCCTTTCTGTTTTCGACCAATTCATATCTGATATCAAGCATTAAAAAATCATATCCTTTCTTTTATGCGGTCAAATATTTGCCGCGATTATATTTCCCATTTCGGAGCATCCAACAAGCCTCATTCCCTCTTGCATAATGTCTCCCGTTCTGTATCCGTCGTCAAGCGCACGGTTTACTGCAGCTTCAATAGCATCAGCCTCCTCTGCCATATCAAACGAGAAGCGGAGCATCATTGCCGCAGACATTATAGTTCCTATCGGGTTTGCTATATCCTTTCCAGCAATATCGGGAGCCGAGCCGTGTATCGGCTCATACATTCCGAGTGTTGTATCCGAAAGGCTTGCCGATGGCATCATTCCGATAGATCCCGTAAGCATACTTGCTTCGTCCGAAAGAATATCTCCGAACATATTTTCGGTCACAAGAACGTCAAACTGCGAGGGATTCTTTATAAGCTGCATTGCAGTATTATCGACGAGGATATCGCTGTATTCAACGTCGCTGTATTCCTCAGCCAGCCTATGCATAGTAGCGCGCCAAAGTCTTGACGAATCAAGCACATTTGCCTTGTCGACAGAGGCAACTCTGCCCGAGCGCTTTCTTGCGCTCTCAAAAGCAACTCTGCCTATTCTCTCTATTTCGGGAACGCTGTATGTCATCTCGTCGGTAGCCACCTTTATGCCGTCAACCGTCTCGGTTCTTCTCTTTCCAAAATAGATTCCTCCCGTAAGCTCACGAACGATCATAAGATCTATTCCGTTGCCGACTATCTCCTGCTTAAGCGGTGATGAATCAGCAAGCTGAGGAAAGAGCTTTGTGGGACGAAGATTTGCGAAAAGTCCGAGCTCCTTGCGCACCGCGAGAAGCGCCTTTTCAGGACGGATAGAAGGATCAACGTTATCCCACTTAGGTCCGCCGACAGCACCAAGCAGAACACTGTCTGCCGCCTTACACTTTGCCATTCCCTCCTCGGTTATCGGCACTCCGTGCTTGTCAATAGAGCAACCTCCGATATCGACCTCGGTATAGACAAATTCGTGCGAATATTTCTTTGCAATTACATCAAGCACCTTTATGGCTTCGCTTACGATCTCGGGACCAATTCCGTCTCCGCGAAGCACTGTAATATTCTTCTTCATATCATTAGCCTTTCTTCAGCGAATTGAGAAGTCCGTCCGAGTCGATTATATTCTTTACAAACTCGGGAAAGGGCTCTGCCTTATACGTTTCATTTTTGGTTAAGTTTGTGATTATTCCCGTATCAAAATCGACTGATACCTCATCTCCGTCCGCAATTTTCTCACTTGCCTCGGGGCACTCAAGGATCGCAAGTCCAATATTTATCGAGTTTCTGAAAAAGATACGCGCAAAGGTTGCCGCGATAACACAGGAAACACCCGAATGTTTTATTGCGATCGGCGCGTGCTCACGCGAAGATCCGCAACCAAAGTTAGCGCCGCCTACGATAATGTCGCCATCCTTTACCTTCTTCACAAAGTCCTTATCAATATCCTCCATACAGTGAGACGCAAGCTCCTTATGGTTCGCTGTGTTGAGGTAACGCGCAGGAATTATAACGTCTGTATCAACGTTGTCGCCATACTTATGTACTTTTCCGTTACTAATCATTCTCATTACCTCCATTAAAGATCTCTCGGGTCACAGATATGACCGCTGATAGCTGTTGCCGCCGCTACCTCGGGGCTTGCAAGATAAATTTTCGACGTTACGTGTCCCATTCTTCCTACAAAGTTACGGTTGGTAGTAGCCACCGCGATCTCATCCTCCGCAAGAATTCCCATATAACCGCCAAGGCAAGGTCCGCAAGTAGGTGTTGAAACGACACAACCTGCATCTATGAATATATCGATATAACCTTCCTTGATACATTCCTTATAGATCTTTTGTGTTGCGGGTATAACGATGCATCTGATTCCGTCGGCAACATGCTTTCCGCGCATTATTTCTGCCGCCGCCTTCATATCGGAAATTCTTCCGTTCGTACAAGATCCGATAACGACCTGATCAGGTCTTATATCAGAAAGCTCACGCGCATTCTTTGTGTTTTCGGGGAGGTGAGGACAAGCAACAGTCGGCTCGATAGCCGAAAGGTCGATATCAATGATCTCGTCGTATTCTGCATCTTCGTCTGCCTTAAACACCTTATATTCTCTGCTTACTCTCTCTCCGACGTAAGCAAGGGTAACTTCGTCAACCTCAAATATTCCGTTTTTAGCGCCTGCTTCAATAGCCATATTAGCCATACAAAGACGGTCGTCTATTGAAAGCGACTTAAGTCCCTCTCCCGAGAACTCCATTGATCTGTAAAGTGCTCCGTCAACGCCTATCTTTCCTATTATGTAAAGAATAACGTCTTTTCCCGAAACCTTAGGCTGAAGCGCACCACGAAGATTGAACTTTATTGCCGACGGAACCTTGAACCAAGCCATACCTGTTGCCATTCCTGCCGCCATATCGGTGCTTCCGACACCTGTCGAGAATGCGCCGAGTGCTCCGTACGTGCAGGTGTGAGAGTCAGCTCCAATAACGAGCTCTCCGGGAGCTACAAGTCCCTTTTCGGGAAGAAGAGCGTGCTCTATTCCCATCTCTCCCACGTCATAATAATTTTCTATTGAAAATGTCTTTGCAAAGGTGCGGCACTGCTTGCACTGCTGTGCTGCCTTTATATCCTTATTAGGCGCAAAGTGATCCATTACCATAGCGATCTTCGATTTGTCAAAAACTCCTGTAAATCCGTTCTTTTCAAATTCATTTATCGCAACAGGAGAAGTTATATCGTTTCCGAGAACAAGGTCAAGATTTGCCATAATAAGCTGTCCTGCTCGAACCGATTCAAGTCCCGCGTGGTGAGCAAGGATCTTTTGTGTCATTGTCATTGCCATTTTAACTACCTCCTTAATCCTTTTTCTGCATACCCATTTTTCTGTTTATTGCCGAGACAAGAGCATTTATAGAAGCCGCAATAATATCGTCGTGAACACCGATTCCCCATATAACGTCACCGTCGGGGAAGGTGATACTTACATAAGTAACAGCCTCTGATGTCGAACCCGCAGTCAAAGCGTGCTCGGTATACGTAAGGTTGGAATAATCTATCGACAGATAACGCTTAAGCGCGTTGCTGACTGCGTCAAGACGTCCGTTACCCTTAGCGGATATATCAAAGTGCTCTCCGTTTGCCTCTATCGTTACGATCGCCTTCATAGTATCAGCCGTTCTTACGAAATGGTAATCAACAAGCTGGATGGGATCGTTGATATTGATAAATTCTTTCTTGAATACCTCGTGGACTTCCTCGGGCGAAAGCTCCTTGTGCGAGTGGTCGGAAACGTTCTTAACGGCATATCCGACAGTCTCACGCATTGCAAGAGGTATAGAGTAACCAAAATTGTGCTCAAGCAGATAACCGATACCGCCCTTACCGGACTGAGAGTTGATTCTGATAACGTCGGTTTCGTATTCTCTGCCAACGTCCTTGGGGTCGATAGGAAGATAAGGAACCGTCCAGTATCGGCAGGTATGATCCTCTCTCCACTTCATTCCCTTTGCGATAGCGTCCTGATGCGAGCCCGAAAATGCGGCAAACACAAGCTTACCGGCATAGGGATTTCTGTCGTGAACGTGCATTCTTGTAACCTTTTCATAAAGCTCGGTTACAGAGGGCATATCCGAAAAATCAAGTCCCGATTCAACACCCTGCGAATACATATTCATCGCCATTGTTACAATGTCAACGTTTCCTGTTCTCTCGCCGTTTCCAAAGAGGGTTCCCTCTACTCTGTCACCGCCTGCGAGAACTCCCATCTCGGCGTCCGCAACTGCGCAACCGCGGTCATTATGAGGATGCAAGGAAATTATAACATTCTCGCGGTATTTTAGATTATCATTCATATACTGAACCTGATTCGCGTAAACGTGAGGCATCGAGACCTGAACGGTTACGGGAAGGTTGATAATTACTTTGTTGTCGGCAGTGGGCTTCCACACGTCGAGTACGGCATTACAAACCTCAAGAGCGAATTCAGGCTCGGTACACGTAAAGGATTCAGGTGAATATTCAAAGGTATAGTTAACACCCATTTCCTCTTTATACTTGTTAAAGAGCTCGGCTCCCAACACAGCAATATCAATTATCTCCTGCTTGCTCTTCTTGAAGACCTGCTCTCTCTGTGCAACAGATGTGGAGTTATAAAGGTGAACGATTGCATTTTTTGCACCCTTGAGACTCTCAAAGGTCTTTTTGATTATATGATCGCGAGACTGTGTAAGAACCTGAACGGTAACGTCGTCGGGAATAAGCTCTCGCTCAATAAGTGTGCGCAAGAACTTATATTCGGTCTCGGAAGCCGCAGGAAAACCAACCTCGATCTCCTTAAATCCTATTTTGACAAGGAGCTTAAAGAATTCAAGCTTTTCTTCAAGGCTCATAGGAATTATAAGCGACTGATTTCCGTCGCGAAGATCGACCGAGCACCATATTGGCGGTTTATCTATATAGTTTTTTTCCGCCCACGCCGTATTCTTTGTGGGAGCGGGAAAATATTGTCTTGTATATTTTGTCACGTTATTCATTTGCGGAATAATCCTCTCTGTTTTATTTCATAACGGCGCCCTGATCTGCACCGCTTACTGCTCTTGCATATCTTGCGAGCCAACCGCTCTTTACGTTAGGCTCGGGAGCAACGTATTTTTCGCGACGAGCCGCAAGCTCCTCATCACTGACCTTAACGTTTATAGAAGCACCCGGAATATCTATCGAAATAATATCGCCTTCTTCAATAAGAGCAATGTTTCCACCGTCAGCCGCCTCGGGACTTACGTGTCCGATCGAAGCACCGCGCGATGCACCCGAGAAACGTCCGTCGGTAATAAGTGCTACCGTTTTATCAAGCTTCATGCCTGCAAGTGCGCTTGTGGGATTGAGCATTTCGCGCATTCCGGGACCGCCCTTCGGGCCCTCGTATCTGATTACAACAACGTCACCGTCAACTATCTTTCCATTGTAAATAGCGGCAATAGCATCATCCTCGGAATTAAATACTCTTGCGGGGCCCTCATGGCAAAGCATTTCGGGTGCAACCGCACTTCTCTTTACAACACAGCCATTCTGCGCAATATTACCCCAAAGGATCTGAATACCACCTGTTTTACTGTACGGATCTGAAATAGGTCTTATTGACTTTGTATCAAGTATATGCGCGCCCTCTATGTTTTCAGCAACACTCTTTCCCGTTACAGTGAGAGCCGTGCCGTCTATAAGTCCTGCTGAAAGCAACTCGTTCTGTACCGCAGGTATACCGCCTGCCGCATTGAGATCCTGCATATGTGTTCCGCCTGCAGGTGCAACGTGACAAAGGTTAGGAACTCTCTCACTCATTTTGTTAAAGAGATCAAGATCAAGATGTACTCCTGCCTCATTTGCTATTGCAAGAAGGTGGAGCACGCTGTTTGAGCTACATCCAAGCGCCATATCGCAGGCAAGCGCATTTGCTATTGATTTTTCATTTATGATATCGCGAGCCTTTATATCTTTTCTGACAAGCTCCATTATAGCCATTCCCGCGTGCTTTGCAAGCATAACTCTCTTGTTGGAAACAGCAGGTATCGTTCCGTTACCGGGAAGTGCGATTCCAATTGCCTCGCAAAGACAGTTCATGCTGTTTGCCGTATACATACCTGCGCATGATCCGCATCCGGGACAAACTCCCTGCTCACATTCCTCAAGCTTGCATCCGTCAATAATACCCACCTTATATGCTCCTACTGCCTCAAACATCTTTGAAAGGCTTACTTCCTCACCGTCGTATTTTCCGGCAAGCATAGGCCCACCCGAACAGACAACAGCAGGAACGTTCATTCTTACCGCCGACATAACCATTCCGGGCACTATCTTATCACAGTTAGGAATAAGAACAAGACCGTCAAGCTGATGAGCCATCGTCATTGTTTCCACACTGTCAGCTATAAGCTCACGGCTTGCAAGTGAATATTTCATTCCGACATGTCCCATCGCTATACCGTCGCATACACCGATCGACGGAATAAGTATAGGTGTTCCGCCTGCCATTCTGACTCCTGCCTTAACGGCATCCGCTATTTTATCAAGGTGTGCATGACCCGGAACTATCTCGCTATGTGCGCTGACCACACCGATAAGGGGGCGATCAAGCTCTTCTTTTGTATAGCCCATCGCATAGAAGAGGCTTCTGTTAGGGGCACGTTCTGCGCCCTTTGTTACATTGTCGGAACGAAGTGACATAATTTTTCTCCTAATCTGTAAAATTTATATCTTCAATTTATTTTTTACTGTATCAATTATTCTGACTATTGCAGGAGAAAGTACAAGATTTACTATAAACTCTCCTACGAAATTGAGTCCTGCAAGACCTAAAAATACAAGCTGAATAGCATTTTCATACTGACCGAATGCCTCGGGAAACATTGCGGGGAGTCCTTCCATCGTCTCAAAGAAAAACAAAAGCATTCCTACGACGAATATTCCCGTATTTACAATAGGTGCTGTAATGGCAGCAAGCGTTGTCTGCAAATAAACGTATTTGTTGCCGAAAAGCTTTCCTAATGCTTTATAAACAAGTCCCGAGCAAAGACCTGCCATTATTGCCTTGCAAAGACAAATAAGTACGAACCATACGGGATTTGCTTCCCAGAGTAAAAAAGAAAATGCATCTACTCCCGCAATTCCCATTACCATTGTTATGATACCAAATACCGCACCGAGTACTGCGCCCTTTTTAGCCCCGAGCAAGCACGCGCCTATTACTATCGGTACGAGTACAAATGACATGGGTAAAGGGCCTATTTTAATAAACGAGCCAAGCATCTGTAAAACGAGTACAAGTGCTACAAGCATAGCCATTTCAACCATGCTTAAGATCTTTTTCTTTCGGGTATTTCCGCTCATTATCTGATACCCCCGATCTTATTTGGTACAGCCATCTGTACTGTCCTTAAATAATTAAAATTAAACATAAGTGTTTCTCCCTTCGGGACTCTCACCCGATGCTACCGTCCGCAAGGGTACGGTGCTTAAAATTTTTTATAACAACGGCTATGCCGATATTATCAAACTTAATATTCTTTTGCTGTGTTATTCGTATAAAGATACCACAATCCCTTAAGTGTGAGGTCTTTATCTTGTATGAATTCATATTTGCACGCACCTAACACGGTCTGCGCAAATTCGCCCGTAGCTACAAGCTTTACGGTCTTTATATCGCATCTTATTTCCTTTGCAAATCTTTCGCACATTCCGTCAAGTATCATTCCATTTCCAAGAATAATACCAGAGCGAACTGCATCACGTGAATTCTTCCCTATTGCTCTTTGCGGCTTGTCGGGCATTACGTTAGGGAGCTGTGCTGTCCTGCCATGCATAGCATCAAAAGATATTCCGATGCCCGGGAATATTGAGCATCCGATATATTCTCCTTTGCCGTTTATTGCCGATACGGTCGTTACCGTGCCCATATCAACAATAACTGATGAGAGATCCTTTGCCATATTCTCTTTAAGAGAACCGATCACTGCCGCTGAGTTTGCGACAATATCCGCACCAAGCTCGGACGGAGAGTCTATCTTTATAGGAAATCCTGTTTTGAGCCCGGGACCTACGATCATTGGAGTCAATTTTGTAAATCTTTCAAGCGTTTCCTTTATAACAGGGGTAAGCTGCGGAACTACCGAAGAAAGTATGCAGCCCGAAATATTATCACATATTTCTTTGTTCTCGCTTGTAATAACCTTTATTAAAGCAAGATATTCATCGGAGGTCTTGTTTACATCGGTTGCGATCTTGAATTTTGAAACAAGCTCACATTTCTCTCTACCAAAAAAGCCGATCTGTATTCTGGAATTACCAATGTTCACTGCCATTAACATATAAACTACCTCCCTTTTATTTTTCTTTGGGATTCGGGGAAATTCCCCGAATCCCCTATTTGCAATTAAGTAAAACAGCTATTATTTCTTGAGCCAAGTCATCATCTTGCGGAGCTCAGCGCCCGTCTCCTCAAGCTTGTGCTCGGACTCTTTGCGGCGGGTTGCAAGGAATTTAGCCTTTCTTCCTGCAGAGAATTCCTGCATAAATTCAGAAGCAAAGGTTCCATCCTGAATTTCGGAAAGGACCTTCTTCATCTCTTTTCTTGTTTCCTCTGTGATAAGTCTCTTACCTGTTCTGTAATCACCGTACTCTGCTGTATTGGAGATGGAATATCTCATCATAGCAAAGCCGCCGTTGTTGATAAGGTCAACGATGAGCTTCATCTCGTGGATACACTCAAAGTATGCCATTTCGGGCTCGTATCCTGCTTCAACGAGAGTATCAAAGCCTGCCTTCATAAGCTCTGTTACACCGCCGCAAAGAACTGCCTGCTCGCCAAAGAGGTCTGTTTCGGTCTCTTCTCTGAACGATGTTTCAAGAATACCCGCTCTGCCTGCTCCGATTCCGCTTGCGTATGCAAGTGCATATTCCTTTGCCTTACCTGTGTAGTCCTGATGGATAGCGATAAGGCTGGGAACACCCTTGCCCTCCTGATACTGACTGCGAACTGTGTGTCCGGGGCCCTTGGGCGCAACCATAATAACATCTATGTTCTTAGCAGGCTGAATGAAATTGAAATGGATATTGAATCCGTGAGCAAACATAAGTACGTCGCCGTCCTTCATATAAGGAGCAACCTGCTTGTTGTAGATGTCAGCTGCAAGCTCATCGGGAACGAGCATCATAACGATGTCAGCCGCTTTTGCAGCCTCCTCTACTTCCATAACCTTGAAGTTAGGATGTGTAGCCGCAAAATCAGCAGCCTTCTGCCAATGTCCGCTTCCCTTGCGAAGACCGACAACAACGTTGCATCCGCTCTCTGCAAGGTTCATAGAATGTGCGTGTCCCTGGCTTCCGAATCCAATAACGGCTACTGTTTTGCCGTCAAGCATTGAAAGATTGCAATCCGAATCATAGTACTTTGTAATCATTTTTGTTTTCTCCTTGAAAATTAGTTTATATTAATTATTTTATATCGTAAGAAACTTTGCCGCGCTCAAGTGCCGTTGCGCCTGTTCTGCACATTTCGATCATCTTATACGGCTTTACCGCATCAAGAAAATCGTCGATCAGTCTCGGCTCTCCCGTAAGCTCTGCAACGAAGCATCCGCTTGACGTGTCTATTATTTTTGCGCCGTAATCGTCTATTATATTTTTAAGCTTTTCGGAATCGACGTTTTCGGTCGAGAATTTCACAAGAAGAAGCTCACGTATAAGGCTTACGAAAGGCTCTACCGAAAATACAAGTCTTGCTTCTATAAGCTTCGCCGTCTGCTTCATTATCTGGCTGAACGTTCTGTCGTCACCCGAGGTCGTTACCGTTATTCTTGATATCTGAGGATCATCGGTCGATGAAACGGTAAGCGAATCGATATTAAATCCTCTTTGCATAAAGAGCGAAGAAACTCTTGCAAGAACTCCCGCATTGTTTTCAACAAGAAGTATCATATACTGTTTATTCATCTATATTTCCTCCTTAATTGAACATTGTATCGTGGACTGTACCACCCGAGGGGATCATAGGTAAAACCTTTTCTTCCCTGTCAATAACACACTCTATCCACACGGGTCCGTTTATCTTTACAGCCTTTGCCATCGCCTCTTCAAATTCAGCAGGTGTCGTACACCTAAAACCAACACCGCCAAAAGCCTCGGCAACCTTAACATAGTCAGTAACACGCTCCGGTTCACTCGACGAGAATCTTCTGCCATAGAAAACTCCCTGCCACTGTCTTACCATTCCGAGAACTGCATTGTTCAGAATTACAGTAATAACAGGTACGTTATAGCTTACCGCTGTGCAGAGCTCGTTCATATTCATATGAAGAGATCCGTCAGAGGTAAAATGGACGACAGGCACTTCGGGACGCGCGATCTGTGCACCTATTGCCGCGCCGTATCCGTAACCCATTGTACCAAGTCCGCCGCTTGTAAGGAAGTTGTTTGGCTTGGTGTGGCTTATATACTGTGCCGCCCACATCTGATGCTGACCTACGTCTGTTACGTAAACTGCATCCTCGCCTGCATATTTGCAAGCTGTTGAGATGACCTGATGGGGTCTGAGGACGTCTGTTCTATCTTCGGGAATATAGTCACTATTCTTCCACTTATTTATCTGCTCATGCCAAGCATCGTGCTTTGCGGGCTCTATATACTTAAGCAACTCGGAAAGGACAGCTTTTACGTCACCTATTATGCTGTAATCTGCAACGATTATCTTATTGATCTCACCGGGATCAATATCAATATGTACTATCTTTGAATTGTGTCCGAATTTATTTACGTTAAGAGCGACTCTATCGCTGAATCTTGTTCCTATTGCCAACATAACGTCCGCTCTGTTTGCGGCACTGTTAGCCGAAAAGCATCCGTGCATTCCCATAAGTCCGAGGTTATTTTTTTCTCCGTATCCGAGAACTCCGGCAGACATAAGCGTATATGCAGCAGGGATATCCGCAGTATTTATAAGCTCACGCAATTCATCAGAAGCGCCCGATATCCTTACACCGCCGCCAAAATATATAAAAGGTCTTTCAGCTTTGTTTATAAGCTCGGCAACTTCCTTTATATCTCCGCGGATCTTTGTGCTTCTCTCTATCTTCTTTGCTTCGACAGGCTCATAATTTGTCTTGTTTGCCGTTATATCCTTGGGAATATCAACAAGCACGGGTCCGGGTCTGCCGCTCGCCGCAATCTCAAACGCTTTTCTGAGTGTATCTGCAAGCTCATCTACA
>JAZSIV010000023.1:0-7307 GCA_045533995.1 Eubacteriales bacterium | reverse complement strand
CTTGGCTATAAGGTCAACGTCGTCATTATCATTACCGTACTTGGGAAAATCACCCGTTGTCTCAAAGTCAACGATATATCCCTTTTCATCACGGATAGGCTTTACGTTTCCAAACTTGATAGCACTGAACGAGTCGGCAATTACCGAAAGTCCCGCAACACCAAATGCCGTAAGACGCTCAACGTCTGTATCGTGAAGAGCCATCTGTATCTTCTCATAAGCATACTTATCGTGCATGAAATGAATTACGTTCATCGTATTAACGTAAAGTCTGCAAAGCCATTCAAGGTAAATGTGGAAGCGCGCCTTGACAGCTTCATAATCAAGTACGTCGCCACCGTAAGGCTCTATCTGCGGACCTATCGTCATCTCGGAAACTGTATCGTAACCGCCGTTGAGCGCAAGAAGCAAGAGTTTGGGAAGATTACATCTTGCACCGAAGAACTGCATCTGCTTACCTATCTTCATAGCGGATACACAACAAGCGATACCGTAATCATCACCGTAGTTAATGCGCATTATATCGTCATTTTCATACTGTATGGAGTCTGTATCAATGGATACCTGCGCGCAGAAACGCTTAAAGCCCTCGGGAAGATGCTCTGACCAAAGGATCGTGAGATTAGGCTCGGGGGCAGGGCCGAGGTTGTAAAGTGTGTTGAGAATACGGAAGGACGACTTAGTAACGAGTGTCTGTCCCGAAACTCCCATTCCGCCAACGCTTTCGGTTATCCACATAGGATCTCCGCCGAAAAGCTCGTTATATTCGGGTGTACGAAGATGTCTTGCCATGCGAAGCTTCATTACAAAATCATCAATAAGCTCCTGCGCGCCCGACTCATCGAGAATACCCGCGTCAATATCTCTCTGGAGATAGATATCAAAGAAAGAAGCAACTCGTCCCATAGACATTGCAGCACCGTTCTGCTCCTTGATGGCAGCAAGGTAAGCAAAATAGGTCCACTGAATAGCCTCACGCGCATTTGTCGCTGGCTCTGAAATATCATAGCCGTATATAGCCGCCATTTCCTTTGTTTTAGCAAGGAATGTTATCTGCTGGAAGAGCTCCTCGGAAAGACGGATAGTATCGGCATTCATATTGCCAAGGCCAACCTTAGCCTTGTCCTTTTTCTTCTCTTCAACAAGGAAATCAATTCCGTAAAGAGCAACACGGCGGTAGTCACCGATAATACGACCTCTTCCGTATGCATCGGGAAGACCTGTCATAACACCTATATGTCTTGCGCGCTTCATCTCATCGGTATAAACACGGAAAACACCGTCGTTATGAGTAGTACGGAACTGGAACTCATTTTCTATCTCATCGGAAAGCTTGTAGCCGTAAGCCGCGCAAGCAGAGCGTGCCATGCGGATACCTCCGAAGGGGTTTACACCGCGGCGCAAGGGCGCGTCTGTCTGAAGTCCGACTATAAGCTCATTTTCCTTATCAAGATATCCTGCCTTGTAGCTTGTAAGTGAAGAAACAGTAACGGTGTCTATGTCAAGCAGACCACCGTTATCACTCTCCTTTTTAAGAAGAGCATTAAATTTGTCCATAAGCGCGGAAGTACGCTCGGTAGGACCTGCGAGGAAGCTGCTGTCCCCTGTATAAGGAATATAGTTATCCTGTATAAACTGACGGACGTTCACCTCATTCTGCCATTCTTCTCCGCGAAAACCGTTCCATTGTTTGAATTTCATATTTTTCCTCCTTCAATCAATAGAGCCCGATCAAAGATCGCCCAGACGGTCGGCAAAAGGGGCTCGGAAATACTTTTTATACCACACTGTGTTAATTCACTTCCCGCCAGTGGTACACTATAATTATACAACATTCGAACTATAAAGTCAATTGTTACTTTCAATAAAATATATCGTTATATAGTTGCAGATTTAAGCAATGTAAAGAAAAAGTATTGTGATATTTCAAGACATCAAGTCAATTTTTTTATAAAATCGCAAATATGTGCTATTATGTCGATAACACCGTGCTATAAAAATTCATAGAATATTCATAAAAGCTTGATATACTGTTTACAGTAAAGTTTTATACATAAGGAGCTTGATTTTATGGCATTGACATATATAATCAACGGTAAAATAGTTCTTCCCTCATCGCTCGTTTTAGGCAAGGCACTTGCTTTTGACAGTGAAAGCGGAAAAATACACGGGATAGTGGACGATATCCCCGCGGGCGCCGACATCATTGATGCAAACAACAATTTTGTCGCCCCCGGTCTTGTTGATATCCACATTCACGGATATCTTGGAAAGGACACCTGCGATGCTGACCCCGAGGGCATCAGAACTATGGCTTACGGCATAGCAAAAAACGGTGTTACCTCTTTTCTTCCCACAACAATGACGGTAGCAAAGGAAGATATACAAGCTGCACTCGATACAGTCCGCTCGCTCAAAGAGGAAAGCAAAGGCTGGGACGGTGCCGAGATAGTCGGTGTTCATGCCGAGGGACCTTTTATAAATCCCTCAAAAAAGGGTGCGCAGGCAGAAGAAAACATTCTCGCCCCCGATGCCGATTTTGTAATTGAAAATTCCGATATTATAAGATATTTGACCCTTGCACCCGAAATGGACGAAGATCACAAGTGCATTAAAAAGCTTGCGGAAAATACCGACATTCTCATTTCCATGGGACACACTGGCGCAACCTTTGAGCAAGCCGTAAGCGGAATAAAGGACGGAGTTCGTCATGCAACGCATCTGTTTAATGCTATGACTCCCCTGTCACACCGCAATCCCGGTGTAGTCGGCGCGGCTCTTGCCTGTGATAACGTTTCGGTCGAGCTTATCGCGGACACCTTCCACATTCATCCCGATATATATTCTATCATCGCCAAGGTCAAGGGTGACAAGATGATACTTGTAACCGACTGCACACGCGCGGGCGGTATGCCCGACGGCGAATATGAGCTCGGCGGACAGCCTATCTTCCTGAACGGAATCGAATGCCGCCTTGCCGACGGCACGATAGCGGGTAGTGTATTGAAGCTCAACTGCGCTGTAAGAAACGTTCTTGAGCACACCTCGCTTCCCGTAAACGAGGTCTTCAAAATGGCATCGCTTAATCCCGCAACCGCTATACACTGCGAGGATAGAATAGGCTCGCTTGAAGCAGGCAAGGATGCCGACATTATAATTACAGATGAAAGCATAAACGTATTAAGAACAATAAAGAAAGGAAAAACCATCTATGAATCTTAAGGTAAAAGCTCCACTCGACAAAGATTTTATGCCAATGGCAATAGTATACCGCGACTTTGAGTCAGCAGTTAAAGCCGAGGGCGGTGAGAAGCTTACTATTGCGCTCGAAAGAAATAACGGCCTTACCTCTGTCTACACCGTTGAGGTATTTAAGGACGGCACGGGACACGACGAGGAAAACTACAAATTTGTTGAAAGACTTGTAAAAACTCTGCTTTGGACACGCGGCGGTTACAAGATAATTATTGCAGGCTCAAAGCACATTGCCGACAAGATAAAGGCTGACTACTCCGAGGGCGGAAAGCGCGCGTTCGACTGTGATTTTATGTCGGGTGTATATGAAGCGACCTTTGAGGTAATACACGTACCGTTTGAGAAAGCTCCCGCAGCTTGTGAATCGGCATCTCCGGTCGGACGTCATCTTGACGGTTGCCGAATTGGCTTTGACGCGGGCGGAAGCGACCGCAAGGTAAGCTCAGTCGTTGAAGGCGAGGCTACCTATTCGGAAGAGGTAGTTTGGTTTCCCAAGCTCCAGAACGATCCCCAGTATCACTACGAGGGAATTATGGATGCTATGAGAACAGCTGCATCCAAGATGCCAAGAGTTGACGCTATCGGTGTTTCGACCGCGGGCGTTGTTATTAACAACAGAATTATGACATCCTCTCTCTTCCTCAAGGTTAAGAATGAAAATCCCGAAGCCTTTGAAAAGGTTGTCAAGAATATTTACACCGACATTGCAAAGGAGCTTGGAAACGTTCCGATAGAGGTTGCAAATGACGGTGACGTTACAGCGCTTGCAGGTGCTATGGATCTCGGAGACACAAATGTTCTCGGTGTTGCTATGGGTACAAGCGAAGAGAGCGGATACGTTGACGGAAACGGAAATATCCCAGGTTGGCTCAATGAGCTTGCATTCGTTCCTGCCGACTTCAACGAAAACGCTATGTTAGACGAATGGTCGGGCGACTATGGTTGCGGAGTAAAGTATTTTTCACAGGATTCTGTTATTAAACTCGCACCTGCGGCAGGCATTGAGCTTGACGAAAGCGCATCACCCGCAGAAAAGCTCAAGGTCGTTCAGTCTCTTATGGCAAAGGGCGACGATCGCGCTGCAAAGATATATGAGAGCATTGGTGCATACTTTGGTTATGCCGTTGCCTACTACGCACTCTTCTATGATATAAAGCACGTACTTCTTATGGGCCGCGTATCCTCGGGAGAAGGCGGAAGCATTCTTCACAAGGCAGCCGAAAAGGTTTTGCGCGAAGAGTTCCCCGAGCTTGCAGAAAAGATAACAATTCATCTTCCCGATGAAAGCAGCCGCCGAGTAGGTCAGTCTATCGCAGCAGCAAGCCTTCCCAACATAAAATAATGCTAAAAAAGCGTGTGATATGACGGCGTGCAAAATTAGCGGTAAAATTGAATTTAGCCACCACGAAAATCGTGGTGGCTTTTTGATATGCAGAAAGCAAATAAAAGCCCCGCGCGAGGCGGGGCGAGAGATTATTTCAAAATACAGACATTTGTAATAGTTCTATAACCGAGTTCTGTAGAGTTAAACATACCACTTTTATTTTCGTTTGGTGTGTTTGGAGTTTGCGTATCATCAACCGGCAATGCTCCTTTTTCGAGGGCGGCATTGGTGACAAACTTGAATGCGTATTGATATAGTTCTTCGGTTTCATATTCGTGCAGAACGGAAGTCACTACGCAGTTGTTGATAACAAAACCATGAGCCTTCTGCAAGCCACCATCGCTGACTCCAATCATGCGGTCGCCTTTGAATATGCCGAACATGAATACAGAGTGTTCCGTATTACCGATTACATCTCTTTGATGAAGCTCATGCTTCAAATACTTTAGCCTCGGAGAATTAGTTCCCCTGCCAGGGTATCTTTCCGAATAGAATTTTCCAACGAGATCAATATCCTCATATCTGATCAGCCGCATGGTAATGTCCTCTATGGGAGTGAGTACATATGGCTCGCCCGTATAGATATTGCTTTGACGGCGATTGATATTACCAATCGTTACACCACGCTTTGAAAATTCATCTTTTATTTCTTCATCGGATTCCAAGGTGTAAAGAACCATGTCAAAGTGCTTATCTGAAAAGACCTTTTTATATTCGGCAATTTTATCCCAATCGTCACAGATTATCTCTCCTTCAAAGCGATTGTCCCATTCGGTAAACCAAACGAATCCTTCTCTGAAATCTTCACCATTGTACAGTGCAGCACCACCGTTGACACGGAAGCAAACTGCGATATATCCATAGCGAAGCGCATCGGTTTCGAGCAGATAGTCAATTACATCATCGCTATCAGCAAGCTTGAAATCCTTAAATTCATGTAAGAGCCTTGCACCTATTGTGTCGTTATAAAAATCACCGTAATATGCTTCTTCCTTTTCATACTTCTTTCTGTATTCACTTGGTGATATGCCATATTGGTTCTTAAAAGCTCTCGAGAAACTTTCGTGTGCTTCATATCCGCAATCCAAAGCAATATCAAGGATATCATTATTCGTTCCTCTCAAAAGACGAGCAGCCTTTTTCAAACGGCTAAAACGAACATATTCCATAATATTAAATCCGGTATGCGCAAAGAAAATACGATTGAAGTAATCCGTAGAAAAGCCTGCATGGGTTGCTACATCATCAATGGTGATATCACTTTTCTTGTTCTCGGATTTGATATAGTTTAATGCTTTTGTTATAAGCTCGCTATTTTCCATGAATAGCCCTCCTAATCTTTGATTCAAACGTTCAGCTGTAGGTTTGTGATATCATTATAGCATACAGTTGTGAATTTGTCTTGACAGAAAACGCTGAATTAAAAAAGCGTACCTGCTTTATCGCAGGTACGCCAAGCCGGTCTTTTTTTATTTCTTTTTGCGGTCGAAACGAGCCATGGCGATGAAGATGGAAACCATATTGAAGGTCTCACAGAGGATTGCACCGATGGCCACAACGATAGAATTGAATATCAGCCAGGACACAGAGGATGCCAAAGAGATTTTACGGATTTTGGCAGGGTCAGAGGAACGGAAAGCCAAATGTGTAAAAATCATACCCAGCACCGGCAATATCTGCAGTAGCAAATTCGGCCATGTGGGCTCTTCTCCGAATACCGTGAAGCACAGCACATAGGCTCCCAAATAGACCACTGTAAAAATGGCCAACCAAAGGTTATTGTCCGTATGAAGCTTCTCCTTTTGCAGGAAAAGTACATATCGGATACAGGCCACCAAATTCAAAATCGCACCGATGTACTGCTTTAACAGCAGAAAATTCACAAAAAAGAGCAATGTGCCCACAATTTGCAGAATCAATATGTTCCGGCGTTTCTTTTGCTGAAAGGACAGAACACTAAAGCACATGGCCACAATGCCCACCGCCTGTGCAAAGATTTCCATATCCATAGATTACTACCTCCAAGGTTTTCAGTTTGTTTGGACGGATATTACGCCCCTTCCGGGCATATACATTCTTACCGACAGGAATGATTAAGTCCGTTTTATCGTACTAATTATTCGGTATGATGTTGACAGAAAAACAAAACACAAGGAGGTACTTCGAATGAAAACCGCAGAACTCAAGCTTTACATCCGTCCGAAAACCCAGCTCCCCTGCCCCAACACAAATATCAGACGGCAGGTGCTTCACAAGCTTTTGGACATTCTCCTGCTCACAGTAAGCGGTATGGGTATTGCCGCTATGCTGATGTTTATGGCTGTGCTTTGATGAAAGACCCGGCTTACTTCTTTCGATTGTCCCGGTAGAGTGTGGCAAGTCCCTTGATAAGCAAATCTTTATCGTAAATCATAGGGGTCTTGCACAGGGGTGCAATAAACTTGGCAATACCGCCGGTAATCACCACTGTGGTCTTTGCGCCCAGCTCGGCTTCCATACGCTCCACCATGCCGTCCAGCATACAGGCTGTGCCCATCATAATGCCGGAGCGCATAGCGTCAATAATATTTCTACCGATAACCCACTTGGGCTGGTCTAACTGCAGACCGGGAAGCAGAGCTGTTTTATCGGTCAGGGCGTCCATGGAAATCCGCACGCCGGGAATAAT
>JAZSIV010000163.1:0-3736 GCA_045533995.1 Eubacteriales bacterium | reverse complement strand
CAAAAAGTTTTCTCCCCGCAAAGACCCCTCAAATAAACCACCCTACATATCGTGGCAGAGGAGAAGCAGAATGTATTTATCCGATACCGACAAAATGATAAGCATTAGCGGCAAGGGGAACAGGCGCGGCTCGTTTATGGGCAAGACGGTTTTTATTGAGAAATTGTGGCAGGGGCAAAAAGAGGACGACCAAGGAGATGTCGATAGTGAGCTTGCCCGCTTTCTTTTAGCAAAGGAGCAAGCAAAAAATGAACTATCCGCGCTTCGGCGCGAGATATCAAAAGAGGCCGGAGAGATGTCGTGGATTTTCCTTTCGCAGCTCTCTCTGCTTGACGATACGGTTTTTGACGAGCTGCCGCGGCTATATATTAATGAGGGAAAAAGCGCAACAGAGGCAATAAAGCTGTCGCTTGAATATTTTTTTGAGGTTCTCTGCACCTCTCACTCGGCGCATTTTTTGCGCTCTTTAGCTGCCGATGTGCTTGACGTTGCAGAACGACTGTGCGGAATTATTATAAATGCACAAAGAGAAAATTATTATAACGAGCTGCTCGACGCCTCTTCTCACGTGCTCGTCTGCCCTGCCCCCTCACCCTCTCTTATCGCAGACATACGGCATAAGGCTGTCGGCATAATTGCCTCTCTGGATTTTTTGGGCACAAACGGGGCAGACCTTGCCGATTTTCTGAACATTCCCTATATCTGCACCGAAAACATTTCCGATGTTCCCGACAAGAAATCGGCTATACTTGACAGCGACAAAGGTACTCTTTTTATAAATCCCGATTTCAGAACACTAACGGATTTTTCAGAAAGAAAAGAAATCAGAAAATCAAAGAGCAATCCAAACCCCGAACGTCATAACAAAAATATGCTTTTTCTTGCCAATAAATGTTCTGTTTTTGATGCGTTCAATATTTCACCTCTTGTATGCGACGGCATAGCACAGCTCACAAGCGAAAGCCTTTTTCTTGAAGAGGGCGGCTGTCCCGATGAAGATATATTGTTTGAGCATTACCGAAGAGTTGCCGAGCTTATGCCCGAAAAGCCTGTAATATTGCGCTCCTTTAAGAGCTTTAACAGTGTCCATATATTTGAAAATGAAAACCTGTCAGGCGGGGCAAGCGAGCTTTACGTGATGCACAGCGAAACGATAAAAAGACAGCTCCGCGCGGCAATGCGTGCGTCTGTATACGGCAAATTGCTCTTTCTTATGCCTCCCAACCCGCACCACAGTGTTATCGTGCGGCTTAGTGAGGAATGTAAAAAGGAGCTACGCGAGGAAAAGCGAGAATTTTCAGAGCTCCTTTTGGGCACACGGATATCCTCTGCAACAGAGGCTATAATGTGCGACGAGCTGCTTCTGTCAAGCGACTTTGCTGTGATTGAAAAATCAAGCCTTGAAAAATCCCTTGCCGTACCCGATGACCTTGGCGGTGTGTGGAAAAGCCTTAAAGCCGATGCCCTGTGTTATCTCTTAAATCTTATATCCACGAGCTGTATAAAGCACAAAAAGTTTTCAGTTCTGTGTCTTGGCGACAGCGCCACCAAAAAAGACCTGTTGCAAGCGTCAGAGCTTTCTTTTTCTGCCGTCGCCCTGCCTTACAGAAAGATAGCGGAATTAAGATAAAGAAGCGCAAGCTGAAACCACAGCTTGCGCTTCTTATATATTATTTTATCTCGGCATACAAAAGCCGTGCTATCTCTTTCATCTTCTCTTCATCGACCTTGACTACCTTGCGGTCGTAGGTAAGGAGTCCATTCGTCTCGTCCTCAACGTCTGTAAGCTGGGTATATACATCAGCACAGAGCCCCTTCTTTACCAAGGGAATTATCTCCTCCCGATAAAGCTTATCAAGTGCGCCACAAAACTCCTCCCTACCCGAAATAGTGCGGTAGCCATAGTTATTCTTAAGATTGAACGAGTGGCCCTCTATCTTATACGAATATCCTCCAAACTCCGAAAGGACAATGGGTTTGTCGGAATTTCCTATCTTAACAGGCTTAAAATATATATGCAAGCTTTCGACGTCGCTCAAAAACTCCTTTGACTTTTTAGGCATAAACCAACCCGAAACAGAATCAATAAAGCGGCTGTCGTCAAGCGCACGCAAGCGTTTATAAGCCGATGCGTGATCGAACTGCCCCCAACCCTCGTTAAAGATAGTATAGTAAACAACTGACGGGTGATGACAAAGCTCTGCTACTGTTTCGTCCATAGCTGCGAGAAATGCCTCTCTGCTGTTTTTGTTTTTGTGCAAATGCTTGTCATTCAGGCGGCGAATACCGATAGTCGGCAATGCGGTGTCGCGTAAAAAGGAATATTCGCTGTTATTGACCATATCCTGAAAAACAGCCATGCCAAGCTTGTCACAATAGTAATAAAAGAGCTCTGGCTCGACCTTTATGTGCTTGCGAAGCATATTATATCCGAGTCTTTTGGCGGCAAGGATATCCCTCTCATAGCCCTCGGGCGAAGCGGGCAGAAAGATTCCGTCACTGAAATATCCTTGATCGAGAAGCCCATGGAAGAAATATGGCTTTCCGTTAAGACAAAGGCGCGCGAGTCCGTCCACTTTCTGAACTGTAAGGGTACGAATAGCAAAATATGACTCTATCCTATCCTCGCCCATACAAACGCTGATTTCGTACAAATGCGGATTTTCGGGCGACCAAAAAACAGGCTCATCTATATTTATCCTTGCTTTCGAGCCGACAAGCTTAAATTCCTTGTCCCTCTCGGGCAGATGCAAAACGACCTTGCCGTCATAGCTCCCCTTGCCCTTACATTCAAGGGAAATATCCGCACCCTTTTCGTCGGTCACAATATTTATTTCCTCAATATACTTTTGCGGAACACTCTCAAGCCACACACTCTGCCAAATACCTGAAATGGGGGTATACCACATACCGCCCCTGTCTCTTCTCTGCTTTCCATACGGCAATATCTTGTTGTCAAGCTCGTCCTTCACCCTAACTTCAAGGACGTTGACGTCGGAGAGATGCTCTGTTATATCAAAGAAAAAGTGACCGTATCCGCCGCGATGCTCTCCAAGCTTGTTACCGTTGAGATAGACCTCTGCTATTTGATCCACCGCACCAAAATGCAGTATCACTCTGCTCTTTACAAATTCCTCGGGAATACTGAACTCTCTTTTGTAACAGAGCTCCGCTCCCTTTTCTATATCTCTGCCGATACGGGAGAGGGTGGACTCGGGAACAAACGGCACGAGTATCTTCTCGCCATATTTAATTTTCTCACAGGAGCACTTTCTCACCGCAAGATCCCACTCGCCGTTAAGGCTAAAAAAGGATTCCCTTTTAAGATGCGGGCGGGGATAAACGTTCCACGGAGCATTATTGCCCGAAGCAATAAGCTCCTCTCCCTCGGGGGTATAAAGATCAACCAGATATTTTTGTTTTTTCATGTTGATACCTCAATTAAATTACAAAACAATTATATCACACACAAAAGCAATCCGTCAAGCAATTAGATACGCGCTCTGTTTATTTAACAAATTTTTCTGTAAAAACTCTTTGACTTGTTGACAAATCAACCTTTTTAATGTATCATTTATGTATAATGGGGGAAAAGGTGTTCACATTGATAATTCCCTCGAAAACACAGATACGAAAGGACGTATAAAATGGAAATTCTTTACGAAAATTTTCTGTCTTTATTCCAGGGTGACGGTTGGAAATATATCGTCATGTGGGCGATCGGAGGTCTTCTTAT
>JAZSIV010000092.1:0-8684 GCA_045533995.1 Eubacteriales bacterium | reverse complement strand
CGCTTGGCCTCCGACTTCTCTCAAAACTTTTATGACTTTTTTATATTCGAGTGTACATCTTCGTTCTACGTTATGCTTTTGCCACCTTACGCAGAAGACTAAGATTTACTCTTATCCTTAAAGTAATTAAAGTTTTTTGAAAGAGAGGCGCGGGGAGAAAACTTTTTCAAAAGTTTTCTCCCCGCAAAAAACACTCTTATAAAAATACTTAAACCGTTTGACAGCATTCCTTTTATATGGTAAAATACTAATATCACGAAAAAAGGTGTGAAAAATGATGGATATTAAAAAAACCGTTGGTATTATGGGCGGAATGGGGCCTATGGCAACATCGGATCTTATTTATAATATTGTTTCGCAAACAAAGGCAGAGAGGGATAGCGATCACGTGCATCTTCTTATCGATTGCGATGGAAGTGTGCCCGATAGAACCGCGGCAATTCTTCACGGCGCTGAGTCGCCCTTGCCGCATCTTTGCACTATGGCGAAAAAATTAGAGTATATGGGAGCCGACGTTATAGCTATATCCTGCAATACCTCACATTATTTTTATGAGGAGATCTGCGAGGCTGTAAACGTGCCCGTTATAAATATGATAGATGAGACGGCTCGTCATATTGCAAGATCGGGCGCAAATAAGGCTCTCTTGCTTGCCACCGACGCAACTGTGAAGATGGGACTTTATGAAAAGCATCTTGAAAGATACGGAGTCGAAACCGTTTATATGACCGACGAGGGTCAGAGAGAGGTAATGCGTCTCATTTACGATTGCGTTAAGGCGGGGCATTATGAATTTGACGTGGAGCTCTTTTGCAAGCATTTGCGCGAGGCGGGCGGAGATAGCTTGCCCGTAATTCTCGGATGCACCGAGCTTCCGATCGCTTTTCGTCATTTTAGTATCGATGGCTTCTTAACGGTAGACCCATCAAAAATACTTGCTCGTGCAATAATAGCTGCCGCAGGAGCTGAGCTAAAGCAAAGGGCTTAAAGAGGAAACGATGGAATTTTGGGATATATATGATATTGACAGAGTAAAGTCAGATAAGACCGTGCTTCGCGGAGAAACATTGGGTGACGAAGAATGTCATTTCGGTGTTCATATTTGTGTGTTCAATAGCAACGGCGAGATGCTAATTCAAAAAAGACAGCCCTTCAAGGATGGATACCCGGGCAGATGGGACGTGAGCGTTGGGGGAAGTGCGCTCAGCGGTGAAACGAGCAGGGAAGCAGCTCGCAGGGAACTTCTTGAAGAACTTGGTATCAACTATGATTTCAGTGGTATAAGACCTCATTTTACAATAAACCGAAATCATATTTTTGACGATTTTTATATTATCGAAAAGGACGTTGACCTATCTTCTATTTCTCTGCAAGAGGAAGAGGTTGCAAAGGTAGCGTGGGCTGATTCCGAGAAAATAATTCAGATGATAGAAAAAAAGGAATTCCTTCCTTATTATCCCGAGCTTATACAAATGATATTTGTTATGAGAGGGCGTTTCGGATCATACAGAGATGAAAAATAAAGAAAAAGACATTATCCGCCTATGCCGCATTTTATCGGATTTAGGTGATAATGTCTTTTTTTATTTAATATTAAAGGCTGTCTGCAAAGGTGGTCGCAAGCACGTCGCATCGCTCGTTGTATTCGTGTCCTGCGTGTCCGTGTACCCAAACGAAAGTGACTTTGTGCCTTTTTAACTGAACTATCAGCTTTTGCCAGAGGTCAACGTTGAGAACATCCGATCTGTCTGCTTTTTTCCAACCGTTTCTCTGCCACGAGTCAAGCCAACCCTTCTCAATAGCATCAACAAGATATTTAGAGTCGGACGTAAGAGTGACCTCGCACGGCTCTTTAAGAATGGTCAGCGCCTCGATAGCGCCTGTAAGCTCCATTCTGTTATTGGTTGTCGATCGCTCACCGCCTGACATTTCCTTTTGCCTGCTTCCGTAAACGAGGATAGCACCCCAACCGCCCTTTCCAGGGTTTCCGCGGCAGGCGCCGTCGGTATATATATCAACGTGTTTCATAAAGCACCTCATAAAAAAGATCTACAATATATTTTAACATAGAAAAGCCGCTCTTTCAAGGGGAGCGGCAAAAAAATATATCAGTAATTTGAGGGGCGCAAAAAAGCGAGAAAATTAACAAATGATTTTGTCGTAATCTACAAAATACTATTGATTTCGCGGAGAAAAAAGGGTATAATATTACATATATATTTCTGGGAGTTTTTATGGAAAATTTTGAAGAGAAAATGCTGTCGTCAGAGCTTATTTTTGACGGAAAAGTAGTTCATTTATACTATGATAAAATATCCTTGCCCGACGGCAGAGAGGCAACAAGAGAATATATAAAGCACGTTGGAGCGGTATGTGTTGTTCCGGTGACCGATGAGGGAGAGATAGTCTGTGTGCGTCAGTACCGCTATGCGATAGGCAGAATGATGCTTGAGATTCCCGCAGGCAAGCTTGACTTTGCCGAAGAGGTTCCCGAGGAAGCCGTTTTGCGCGAGCTTCGCGAGGAGACCGGAGCGACGTGCAAGAGGCTTGATTTTATTGGAATATATTACGGTTCTCCTGCACTAATAAAAGAGAAGATATATATGTATCTTGCAAGAGGACTTGAATTTGGCGAGACAGATTTTGATGACGATGAATTCCTGCAGATAGAAAAGATACCCGTAGACGAGCTTATAAAGAAGATATGTAGTGGCGAGATAGAGGACGGAAAAACACAGGCTGCGGTATTGAAATCAGCGTTAATTATAAATTCTGAAAGGAAAAATAAAGAAAATGGACAAGTTAAAACTTAACTACAAAAGGACAATTTTTGTCGGATTTGCATTCTTCCTTATCTCCTTGTTTTGGCAGGCTTACGATTCAATAATCCCGAAGATACTTACCGATAAATTCGGTATGTCGCAGTTCTGGTCGGGAGTTATTATGGCGTTTGACAATATCATCGCGCTCTTCCTTTTGCCCCTTTTCGGTACACTTTCGGACAAGTGCAGATCGAAGAGAGGAAGAAGAACTCCTTTTATAATTTTTGGTACGGTAATCGCGGCGGTGGCTCTTGTGGGTCTTTCCTTCGTTGATGCCGCACAAATGAGAAAGCTCGAGCCTATTTCGGCAGTAGTCGATACAGACGATGCGGGATACAAGGACGCTATGCGCGAGCTTTATGATTCTGACGTTGAATTCTTGCTTGACAGCGGAGAGAAAATAACTCTTTCGGATAAATATACCGAGGAAGAATTCGTAAATTACGCTGATGAGATAAAGGCCGATTTTGACGGAGATATTGACGTTGACAGCGAGGAGTATATGACCTTCTCGGCAACATATATAACTCCTGCGCGACAGGCTTATGCCGCAAGAGTTATGGACGCAACACCGTCTGTTATCATAACCTTTATAGCAGTGCTTATGGTGATCCTTTTGTCTATGGCGACCTTCCGCTCTCCCGCGGTTGCGCTTATGCCCGACGTAACGCCAAAGCCCTTGCGCTCAAAGGGTAATGCTATTATAAATCTTATGGGTGTTCTCGGTGGAATACTCGTGCTTGTGCTCGGTATCGTGTTCGGTACGGGAAATCCGCAAAATGCTCTTATGAGTTATACCGTTTTCTTCACGGTGGTAGCTCTTTGTATGCTTACGGCTCTTGCTGTGTTCTTACTTAAGGTCAATGAGCCGAAGCTTGTTGCCCAGATGCAGAAGGAGAGCGAGGCACTTGGAATAATTGAGGAAGAAGATGACGGCAAGAATGGTAAGACGGGCGGCGGTAAGCTTTCGCGCCCCGAATTCCGTTCGCTGATATTCATTCTTATGTCGGTCGTTTTCTGGTATATGGGTTATAACGCGATAACGAGTAAATATTCGGTATATGCGGGCGCTGTGCTTCAGCTCGATTATAACCTGACTCTTATTATCGCGCAGGCAACTGCTCTTATTGCATTCGTCCCCGTTGGTATGCTCGCTTCAAAGATAGGCAGAAGAAAGACGATACTTATAGGTGTCGCTTGTCTTACTGCGGCAGTGGCGATCGGTTCGTTCTTCAAGGCGGGAGCAAATATTTTGGCTGTTGATGCGATATTCGCACTTGCGGGTATTGGCTGGGCTACGATAAACGTAAACAGCTATCCTATGGTGGTTGAGCTTGCAAGCCGAGGCAACGTCGGAAAATACACAGGATTTTATTATACGGCGAGCATGACGGCGCAGACGCTGACACCTATGATAAGCGGATTCTTTATGGATACGCTTGGAATGAGAGCGCTTTTCCCCTATGCGGCGATATTTGTGGGACTTTCTTTTGTGACGATGCTTTTCGTCAGACACGGAGACAGTAAGCCTGCAGAAAAAATTGATCTTGATACTATGGAAGTAGATTAAAATGATTGTAGCTTTAATAATTTTTTTGCTTGTATTAATAATATCGGTCATTTATATCTTTCTTATAATGCCGCGTGCTATCGACGGAGCTGATATGGAGCTTCTGTCGTGTGATTACGCGCACCGAGGACTTTGGGGAGAGAACGTGCCTGAGAACTCTATGGCGGCTTTTGAGCTTGCGGCAAGATCGGGCTATGGAATCGAGCTTGACGTTCAGCTTTCAAAGGACGGCAGGGTAGTCGTTTTCCATGATTTCACTCTCAAGCGTATGTGCGGTATTGACAGAAGAGTTTGTGATATGACACTTGCAGAGATCAAGACCGTGACGCTTGCGAGAACCAATCAGCAGATCCCAACGCTTGTTGAGGTTCTTCAGCTGATAGACGGCAGAGTTCCGCTGCTTATCGAGCTTAAGGGCGAGGACCTTGATACAACGCTTTGCAGCCGAGTTGCAAAGATACTTGACAATTACAGGGGTGCATTCTGCGTTGAATCCTTTAATCCGGTGATACTTTCTTGGTTCAAGAATTATCGCCCGAGATATGCAAGAGGTCAGCTTGTAACAAATCTTATGAAGGAAAAGAAGGATGGCAGTAAGGTGCTCAGCTTTGTACTGTCGCATATGCTTCTTAATTTTCTTTCCCGTCCCGATTTCGTTGCGATCGACAAGAAATATCAAAGTAAGCTTGGATTCAAGATATGCGTTGGTCTTTTCCGCGCAAAGGCATTCGTCTGGACGGTCAGAACGCCTAAAGAGTATATAATAGCTCACAGAACGGGCAAGCATACGATATTTGAAAGGATAAGACCTTAAATAAATTACAGCCTTGAAAGGTAACAACAATGGATAGATGTTTTAAGTCGGCAGATATTCTCTTGCCCGATTTTAATAAAGTAGACCCTTCGTGTTGGGCAGTCGTGGCTTGCGATCAGTTCACGAGCGAGCCCGAGTATTGGGAAAAGGCAAAGGATAAGGTTGCAGATAATCCATCTACACTTAACCTCATATTGCCCGAGGTGTATCTTTCGCAAACAGAGGAAAGAGTTCCGAAAATAAACAAGTGCATGAGAGAATATCTTTCGGGTATACTTTCAGCTCACAGTGAAAGCATGATCTATATAGAAAGAGTTCAGACCGACGGCAGTGTGCGCCGTGGAATTCTTCTTGCCGTTGATCTTGAAAAATATGAGTATACAAAGGGAGCAACATCTCTTATCCGTGCGACAGAGGCAACCGTTATTGAAAGAATACCGCCAAGAGTTGCGGTAAGACGCGGCGCGGCACTCGAGCTTCCTCACGTAATGCTTCTTATTGACGATGCTGAGAAGACGGTCATAGAGCCCCTTGCCGACAAAAAGGATCTGCCGCTTGCCTATGATTTTGACCTTATGCTTGGTGGCGGACATATAAAGGGAAGCTATATAGGGGAAGACGAGCAGGCAAGAATAGCCGATGCGCTTGATGCTCTTATTGCAGAAGACCAGATGGAGAAGCGCTACGGCAAAGTGGGACTTTCACCCTTGCTTTTTGCGGTGGGAGACGGAAATCACTCGCTTGCATCTGCAAAGGCGGCTTATGAAGAGGTAAAGGCAAAGCTTGGCTCAATTTCAGCAAGTGAGCACCCCTCAAGATATGCGCTTTGCGAGGTGGTAAATATTCACGACGACGCGCTTAAATTCGAGCCGATATACAGAGTTCTTTTTGGAGTTGACAGAGAGGATTTTCTTTTACAGCTCGAAAAATATGCCGACTCTCTTTGCGGAGATGCAGAGCCGCAGACGGTTGAATATATGTACGGTGTTGGCGGACAGATGAAGAAGGGAACAGTTACATTCAAGAAACCTTGTCAGCAGTTGACTGTGGGAACGCTTCAGATATTTATTGACGAGTATATAAAGGAGAATAACGGAGTTTCTGTTGACTACATTCACGGAGAGGGCTCGGTAGAGGCTCTTTCGAGAAATGATGATGCGATAGGCTTCATTTTCGACGGAATGGCAAAGGATCAGCTTTTCAAAACGGTCATTTTTGACGGTGCGCTTCCGAGAAAGACCTTTTCAATGGGTCACGCGCAGGATAAGCGATACTATCTTGAATGCAGAAGGATCGATCTTGATAAAGTATAAATGCATAAGAAAAGCGCTTGCAAATTTTTGCAAGCGCATTTTTTATTTATTATAATCGCATATATCCGACAAAGGGCAATCGTTACATTTCGGTGAGCGCGCAGAGCAGGTGTCTCTGCCAAACTGGACTATGCGGTGGCAGAAATCAGACTGTTCCGAAGGCTCAATAAGCTCCTTCATTATTATCTCGGTCTTATTAGGGTCTTTAATTTTCGTATTATACATGCCGAAGCGGCCGCATATTCTTATGCAGTGGGTGTCGGCTACTATTGCGGGCTTTTTATATATATCACCGAGAATGAGATTTGCTATTTTTCGTCCGACTCCGGGTAGGGAGAGCAGCTCTTCCATAGTGTCGGGGACACGTCCGCCAAAATCGTCGCGTAGCATTATGCATGCTTTCTTTATGCTGTCTGCCTTTGTTCTGAAAAGACCGCAGGGACGAACTATATTTTCAAGCTCTGTAATGTCTGCATCGGCAATGTCTGAAAGTGTGGGGTAGCGGGCAAAAAGGTCACGGCAAACGATATTTACGCGTGCATCGGTGCACTGTGCTGAAAGCCTTGCCATAACAAGCAGCTTCCACGGTTCACCGCCATATTCAAGTGCGCAAACAGATTCGGGATAGATCTTTTTAAGTCGTTTCACGATCTCTGTCATGCGCGCTTTTTTCTCTTTTTTATTCATTCTTAATTCCTTTTTGCGGAAAAATACGTGCCGATATGTCCGCCGTCAAGAAGAGTATAGAGGATCTCGGGGTCGTGACCGTTGAGGATGAACATAGGAATACCCTCTGCCGTTACAAGCTGTGCGGCTTTAAGCTTCGCCGTCATTCCGCCCGTTCCTCTTTCTGTGCCCGCTCCGCCCGCGATGGCAAAGAGCTCATCGTCAATGGTGTCTACGCGCTCAATAATATGCGCGTCGGGGTTCTTTCTGGGGTCGGAGTCATAAAGACCGTTGACGTCAGAAAGGTTGAGCAAAAGGTCTGCGTGGCAAACCTGTGCAACGTATGCCGAGAGGATATCGTTTCCGCCGAACTTTGTAAGCTCATCGGTCGATATAGAGTCGTTCTCGTTTACTATCGGGATACAGTTCATTTCAAGCAGACGGTTGAAGGTGTTTTCTGCTGCCGCGCGGCGCACGGGATTTGTAAGCACGTCCTTTGTCATAAGTATCTGTGCCACGGTGTGTCCGTATACCGAGAAGAATTTATCGTATATCTTCATAAGCTCGCTCTGACCTATTGCCGCCATAGCCTGCTTTTCCTCGGGAGTTGAGGGGATTCTGCCAAAGCCCAGCTTGGCAACACCCGCACTTACTGCACCAGAAGATACGATTACTACCTGTTTCCCCGAATTTTTTATGTCCGAAAGCACCTTAACAAGAGATTCTATGCGGCGCAGATTAAGATGTCCTGTGGAATGAGTAAGAGTTGACGTGCCGAGTTTGACAACTATACGTTGGCTATCTCTAAAAAATTTCATAAAATTTGATTCCTTCTGTAAAAAAATTTTAAAATCTCTTTCCAAATGATAAAATTTGTATTA
The DNA here is from genome assembly GCA_045533995.1 of Eubacteriales bacterium. GTDB lineage: Bacteria > Bacillota > Clostridia > Oscillospirales > CAG-272 > HGM12713. The sequence goes on along the minus strand of JAZSIV010000092.1, from coordinate 618 downwards.
TAATTATAAGTGAATACATTATACAACTTTTTTTTAAGCATTTCAAGTCTTAAAAACAATTATTTGGAGGTTTTGTTTATGAAACAGAGATACACGATCACAATTTCCGATATTGAGATGAACGTCATAAGTGATGAGTCTCCCGAGGCGGTAGAGGCGCTTGTCGGTATCGTTGACAGAAAGATGCGCGAGATCTCACTTATGAGCAAGCGTTGCTCAAAGAGCGAGGCGGCCCTGCTTTGTGCTCTCGACTACTGCTCGGAAAAGATCAAGGCGCAGAGAAAGATCAAGGCGCTTGAAACAAAGCTTGCATATACTGAAACCGCACTTGATGAGCTTCAGGCAGAAAACGATGAATTGCGCAGAGAGCTCAGTGAGGCTAAAGAAGGCTGAAAATGACAAAAAATTGCGAACTTTTGTGTCCTGCAGGCTCGCCTGCGGCTTTTGATGCCGCAATAGATGCCGGTGCGGATGCGATTTATCTTGGTCTGTCGTCATTTAACGCAAGAATAAACGCGCAAAATTTTACCCCCGCAGACATCGGGGCGGCTATAAGCCGCGCTCACGCCTACGGGGTTAAAGTTTACATTACGCTAAATACGCTCGTTTACGACAAGG
>JAZSIV010000051.1:0-7020 GCA_045533995.1 Eubacteriales bacterium | reverse complement strand
CACCGATCTTATCCTTCCTGATATCGTATGCCTCTTCGTCTTTTTCATAAATAGTAGGCCAGAGCTTGTCCTCGGGTATCTCATGAGTCTTTGTGAGAATCTCCCATGCCCACGGTATAGCCTCGTCCTTAAAATAGTCTCCGAACGAGAAGTTTCCGAGCATTTCAAAAAATGTACCGTGACGAGCCGTGTGACCAACTCTTTCTAGGTCGGGTGTACGGATACACTTCTGGCAGGTAGTAACTCTGTTTCTCGGGGGGATCTCCTCTCCGGTAAAATACTTTTTCATTGGAGCCATTCCCGAATTTATAAGAAGTAAGGATTTATCGTTTATCGGAACGAGCGGAAAAGAGGGCAAACGAAGATGGCCCTTCGATTCAAAAAACGAAAGATACTTTTCACGCAAGTCATTTAATGATGTCCACTGCATAAATTTGTGCCAAACCTTTCTTAAAACTTCAAAATCTATAATCACATAAAAATCATTATATCATTTTATTTTGTCTGTGTCAATGAAATTAAAAAGATCAATAGTAATAATTTGCGCTGACAGCCTTTACGGATATGCTCTCAAAAAGCTCGGTATCTACCCATACCTTATCAACAAAAGGCTTTATTCTTTCAGAGAGGAGCAAGGTCATAAGTTTGCTCATAAAGATATATGTTCCGTTTGTCGAGCCAACAAAGAAGTCGGAGTTATCCTTATCGGCATAACCGCCCTCGTCAAGCTCATATTTCATAACGATATGTATTCCGTAATCCGAGTGTATCTTTCTGATCTCACCCGCATCCATTTCTACTACGGCCTCAAGCACCTTTGGAGCATCGTAATCTGCGTCGGCAGTCATATAAAATCCGTTTGTATATTTAAGGCTACCCTCGTCCTCACTGTATTTTTCAACAAAGCTGTCAAAGAGTGTATAGTTGCCCTCGTGACCGTCAAGCTCCTCCATAAGAAGAGTTGCATGATCATTTACGGCTATCAGCTCTTCCTTGGTAAACGGACGGACCTGAACGTATCCGTTCGCGTCATACAAAGGCTGACGCTGACCGTTTTCCTTGTCGTAAGCGATGCTTCCGTCTGCATTTTCGTAAACGGTATCGCCTTTTTCGTCCTTGACCTCATCCCCCGCTTCGTTTCGTCTTTTAAGTGCCGTGGTATCGTATGCTATCTTGCCCTCTCCATCGACAACGTAATATATATCGTTGCCGTCGGCATCCTGCTTGTAAATTATATCCTGCGTATAGAAGAATACGTGCTTAAAGCGGACGAAATTATCCTCATAATATTTTTCAATAACCTCATCGCCTATCTTTGAGCCGTTCGTGCCGTAAAGATACTCGTTAAGATATGCCATCTTCGCTTCGATCAAATATGCTTCACGGAGCACCTCGTAGTTTGCGCCGTATGCCGAAAGAATGGAATTGAACTTTGTTTTCGAGCCATCGGCATCCCATTCCATAAGATCTGAAAGCTCGGCATCTATCTCGTCTGTCGTAGCTTTAGGAAGCGTCAAGCCAAGCTCATCAAAGAGATAGAGCGCTGCCGCATAAAACTTAACGTCTTCAAGAAGCTCATTTTTGTAGTATTCCTCTCGGGTAGTTCCGTCGTTTGACATTATAGTGTCCCAGAAAGGATTTGTAAGAGCCTCCGCACCGTAATTTGCCGCTGTGCTAAGACTTCCTTTAAGCCTTGAAAGGAAGAGCATATAAACGTTTGCGCTTATCTCGCTGCCCTCATATCCAAGAAGCGGCTTGCCCGTCGACGAACAGCCTGCAAGGCAGGAAATTATCATCAAACAAGCAAGAAATATGCCCATTACTTTTATAAAAAATCTTTTCATTAAATTTTTCCTTTGTATCTTATATCTTAAAATATACCTTATTATACTACTTTTCTTTTTATTTGTCTACATCTTCGGCGGCAAATTGTTGTTCGTATTCCGAATATTTTGTGAAGAGCTTATACATAAGTGTGGGCAGATTTTCTCCGCTCTTGAATCGGAAGTTGATGTTTATCTTCTCTCCCATAACGATGCGAAGTCTGTTTTTGAAGGTATCGGAAAGCTCCGACCACACCTCCATATCAAACTGCTCGGGATATATTTTAACCTCATTTGTGTCCTCAACGATAGACGACACACCACACCTTATAGCCGCGCTTCTGACAAGCGCAATGTTAAGAAGATTGATAGTCGCCTTCGGAACGTCTCCATAACGGTCGATAAGCTCGTCAAGTATATCGTCCTTATCCTCGGGAGTCTCGATCCTTGCCATTCTCTTATAAAGACCCATTCTCTGCGCAGAGTACGGAACGTATTTTTCGGGAATAAAGGCATCACACTTAAGGGATACCGTGCAGTCTATATTTGGCTTTACAACCTCTCCTTTTTCTTCAAGAACAGCCTCATTGAGAAGCTTAATGTAGAGATCGTAACCCACCGCATCAAGATGTCCGTGCTGCTCCGAGCCGAGAAGATTTCCGACTCCTCTTATCTCCATATCGCGAAGAGCTATCTTAAATCCCGCACCGAACTCGGCATATTCTCTTATAGCTTCAAGTCGCTTTGTTGCGATCTCGTTTACAGTCTTATCCTTGGGATAAGTGAAATAAGAGTATGCGCGGCGCGCCGATCGTCCGACACGTCCTCTTATCTGATGGAGCTGTGAAAGTCCAAGTCTGTGAGCGTTCTCAACAATAAGGGTGTTCGCGTTTGGAATATCAACACCCGTCTCGATGATAGTCGTGCAGACCAAAATGTCTATCTTGCCCGTCAGCATCTCTTCCCAGATGCCCTCAAGCTGTTCCTTGTCCATCTTTCCGTGAGCCACCGTTATTCTCGCCTCGGGGATCTCCTTTGCGATCTTCGCGGCGCATCTGTCTATGCTGTCAACGAAATTATAAAGATAAAATACCTGACCGCCGCGGCGAAGCTCACGTCGGATAGCCTCAAAAATAATCAGCTCGTCGTGCTCGAGCACGTAGGTCTGCACGGGAAGTCTGTCCCCAGGTGCTTCGTCAAGGATCGAAATATCTCTTATTCCGCCCATCGCCATATTGAGCGTTCTCGGGATAGGAGTCGCTGTAAGGGTAAGAACGTCGATATTTCCCGAAAGCTGCTTGAGCTTCTCCTTCTGCGCAACTCCGAATCTCTGCTCCTCATCTATAATAAGAAGCCCGAGGTCGCGGAATTCTATATCCTTTGAAATAAGTCTGTGCGTTCCGACGATTATATCCACGTCTCCGCGCTTAAGCGCGCGCAGAGTCTGCGCCTGCTGCTTTGCCGTCCTGAAGCGCGAGATCATATCAACGTTTACCGAAAACGCTCTCATTCTGCTCGATATCGTCTGAAAATGCTGAAGCGCAAGGATAGTCGTGGGCACAAGGATCGCTACCTGCTTTCCGCCAAGCACCGCCTTATATGCCGCACGAAGTGCAACCTCTGTCTTGCCAAAGCCCACGTCACCACACAGAAGTCTGTCCATAGGCGTCGGCTTCATCATATCTTCCTTGATATCCTCTATCGCATCAAGCTGTGCGTCGGTCTCGTCATAATCAAATGCCGCCTCGAAATCTCTTTGGAGATCGTCGTCGGCAGGGAAAGCAAAGCCCTCCTTGCGAGATCTTTCGGCATAGAGCTTTATGAGCTCCTTGGCTATGTCCTTGACAGCCGCGCGCGTTCTCGCCTTTGCTCTTCCCCACTCGCCCGTGCTGAACTTTGAAAGCTTTACAAGCCCGTCATCAGCGTGAGCGCCGATATATTTCGACACCATATCGAGCTTGTCGGTGGGAAGCAGTAAACGGTCGGAGCCCGCGTAGTGAATATCTATATAGTCTCGGCTGACACCGTCCACAGAAAGATTGCGTATACCCATATACTGACCGATACCGTAATTCTCGTGAACGACGTAATCTCCGACGTTGAGATCGTTATATGAAAGGATAGTCTGCGTTCCCTTTTTCTTTTTTCTGCTCCTTTTGAGCTTTGAAGCAGCGGAAAGCGAGCCGTCACGGCTGTCGGGATTTGTCGAAAGCACTGCAATTCTCGAATTCGTAAGCTCATATCCCTTTATAAACTGACGGTAGACGACCATTATGACGTCCTTGGGCAGACTCTCTGCCGTAAATTCTCCCTCACCCGTTTCTACTATCGCGTGAAAACCGCGCTCGCAAAGAAGTCCGCAGAGATTTTTTGCCGCAGTTTCGTTTTCCGCCGTCGTGATGAGCCTATACCCACCGCGGCGGTATCCCTCTATATCCTCACAAAGAAGCGCAAGGTTGTCGCTGTACGACACCATATGCTTCGTTCTGAAATTGAACATACCAGCAAGCTTTTTGCCGCTCATTCCCTGCCCGAGAGAATCAAAATGTATCGTGGGGCGTGATGATATAAACACCTCAAATGCCGACTGCGGCTTCGCATAATCGGTGTATTTCGGCGCTATCGTGCCGCTTTCGATCAACTCGGTAACGGTCTGATTCGTATGCCACTCAGCCGCCTTTATCCTGTCGTAAACGGCAGAAGTTCCGCGAACGAAGACCGCGGGTGCTCCCTTCAGATAGTCAAAAAGCGACGTTCTTTCGGGATAGACAAGCGTCATATATTTGTCGGCAAAATTCACGTCGCCCTCACTCTCAAGCGCGGCTATCTCCGAAGACATCTCGATAAGTGCGCGTTCGTCCTTGCACTTTGCCGCATGTGCTTCTATCGCTGCCTTTATCTTAGCTCTCTTTTCGGGCGTCACTAAAATTTCTCTTGACGGAAATATCTCAATATCGTCAAGCGTGAGTGTCATTCTCTGGGTTACGGGATCGAAAAGCTCCATTCGGTCTATCTCGTCACCAAAAAGCTCTATTCTGAGAGCCACAGAGCCACCGCCGTGATTTCCGTCAATGTCGGTGTATCTGCTAAAGGGCGGATAGATATCGACTATTCCGCCGCGGAGCGCAAACTGTCCCGGAGCATCTACCATATCGACACGCGCAAATCCCATAGCCAAGAGCTTTTGCGCAAGCTCCTGCGTCTCGGGACAGGATTTTGAATATTCAAAGCTCATTCTGTTTGCCGCAAGCAGCTCGGGAGGCATGGTGTAACTGAGCGCCGCGTCGGGCGTCGTAACTATCGCGTCATAGCAGCTATTAAGTATCCCCGACAAGACTTTAAGCCTCTCGTGCTCATACTCACGGGAGGCTGTAATATTATAAAGTGTAAGATCTCGCCCTACGAAAAAACCCGTGCGTATCGAATACTGCTCAAGAAAGACCTTAAGCCTTACGCACTCCTTTTCCTCGGCACAGATAAGAAGGACGGGAGCGGTGGTCGAGCCCATAGCTCGAATGTCTTCGATAAGAGAAACGTAGCTCGCGTCGGACGCTCCCTCGCAAAGTCCCGTAAGCACTATCGGCTGTGGATTAGCAAACGAGGATATTTTTTTGAAGGTCTTTACAAGCTCGCGGTATTCTCCGTCAAGTCGCATACAATCTGTAAGTATATTTGATCTCATAAATTCACCAAAGAGAATGTTTTATAGCTTATTTTGCGCCGTTGCAGATCTGCATAGCGCCGTCAATATCTCCGCAAAGGATCTTCACAATACCGTCGCATGCTCTGACGAACACATCTGAAAGTTCCTTTTTATCCGAAGCGGAGAACTCACCAAGCACCCAATCGCACATATCGTAATCGGGATGAGGCTTCTGTCCGACACCTATGCGGATACGGGGGATATTTTCGGTCGACATGTGCAGAATTATGTTGTTGAGTCCCTTCTGCCCGCCCGCGCTTCCGCTCTTACGTACACGAAGTCTGCCTACGTCAAGATTGACATCGTCAGAAATTACGATAATATTCTCGGGAGCAATTTTATAGAAGGATGCCGCCTCGACGACAGCCTCGCCCGAATGATTCATAAAGGTCTGCGGCTTCATCAGAAGTACTCTTTTTCCGCATATTACTGCCTCACCGACAAGCGCCTTGAATTTCGAGCGGTCGATCTTCACTCCGTATTTCTCCGAAAGGTGATCAATCGCCAAAAAGCCCGCGTTGTGTCGGGTATTACAGTATTTTTCTCCGGGATTTCCAAGTCCGACTATTATGTGTGTAATAGGAGCGCGGTTGGTCTCCTCGCTCTTTGCGATCTTCTTAAACAAATCAAAAATGTCTGCCATCTATATCTCCTCTAGCAAAAAACTCTGCATAGCACTTTACACCGAAAAAATATTTTTCCGGTGTTTCTCAATATCAATATTATAAGTACATACGTACATTTTATTAGATTATACTACCCCAAAAATAAAAAATCAAGAAAAAATTATCGCGCCAAATTGTTGTTCACAAAAAATTTACAATTAATAATTGGCATAAATTACCGATATATATGGTTATTTGGAAAGTTTTGTGTTATAATTAATGGTGCTCTCTGACGATTTGCTTATCGTTCGGGGATTTAATAATCATGTCAAAAAATTTTTTCTATATGGAGGATTTAACCAATGGCAAAGAAGTATTGCTACCTTTTCAAAGAAGGTAATGCAAACATGCGTGAGCTTCTTGGTGGTAAGGGTGCAAACCTTGCAGAGATGACCAACATCGGTCTCCCCGTTCCCCAGGGCTTCACGATTACAACAGAGGCTTGTACACAGTACTATGAAGACGGCCGTCAGATCAATCCTGACATTCAGGCTGAGATCAATGAGTACATCGTAAAGATGGAAGAGATCACAGGCAAGAAGTTCGGCGATCTCGAGAACCCCCTTCTCGTTTCGGTTCGTTCCGGTGCTCGTGCATCCATGCCCGGTATGATGGATACTATTCTTAACCTCGGTCTTAATGAGGACGTTGTTGAGGTTATGGCTAAGAAGTCGGGCAATGCTCGTTGGGCATACGACTGTTACAGAAGATTTATCCAAATGTACTCCAACGTCGTTATGGAAGTTGGTAAGAAGTACTTCGAGGAGCTCATCGATAAGATGAAAGAAGAAAAGGGCGTTAAGCTTGACGTTGAGCTTACAGCTGACGA
>JAZSIV010000114.1:0-4215 GCA_045533995.1 Eubacteriales bacterium | reverse complement strand
ATTATGGAGGTGATCTAATTGAACGAAGCGGAGCTTTATACGACGGTGAAGTCCGAGGCGTCGGCAGAGTTTGAAGAAAAAAGATCGGTCTTTATAGGTCACGCAAAGCATATTGAATGTGAAGAGGATGCGCTTGAATTTATAAAAGAGAAAAAGAAGAAATATTATGATGCAAGGCATAACGTCTATGCGTACGTGCTCTCAAAGGTTCCCGTAAAACGTTATTCCGACGACGGAGAGCCGCAGGGAACAGGTGGAATTCCGGTGCTTGAAACGATAAGCAAAAGCGGTGTTACCGACGTTTGCGTAGTTGTAACAAGATATTTCGGCGGCATACTGCTTGGCGCGGGAGGGCTTGTCAGAGCCTATTCGCACGGAGCTTCTCTTGCACTTCGCGCGGCGGAGATAATAACCTACCGCAAGTATTTTGTTTACGAGCTTGAGTGCAGCTATCAGAACTATCAGAAATATCTTTTTGAGATGTCTCGCGCAGGGGTTGTTGAGGAGAATACAGAGTTTGGAGAAAACGTGCTTTTGCGTTTTTCAGTGCTTGAGGAGACGGCGGAGAGCTTTCTCAGAAGAATAACGGAGATTGCAAACGGAAAAGAGATAGCAAAAAAAATAAACGAGAAATTTGGATAAATATATGCGTTTGGGATTTGAAAAAACAGTATGCTTAACCCTTGCTTTATTGATCTTGGTCATCTCGGTTTGTGTCGGGTGTGAAAAAGACGGCAACGGCGATGAATTTGCGGATATGCTTGAGGCTCTTTCGCAGTATTACGAGAGCGAGGACAGTCAAGAAAAGCTTGAATCGGCAACAAAATATAGAATAATTATTCCTGCAAAATGCGGTGTCGATATATTAGACGGCGCCGCTTTTCTTTCAGACCTATTGTCGAAAAATGTCGGATACAGCGTCGAGGTCGAATATGACAGCGACGTATCGCCGTCAAGTAAGTATCAGGATATACTTATTGGCACTGTAGACCGAAAGGAGAGCAAAAAGTTCTTAAAAGATCTTAAATATTATGATCACGGCTACGGCGTTATAGATGGGAAGATAATTATAGCAGCTCATAACGATGAGAAATGCGCTGAGGCGATAGATCTTTTTACTGACAAGATCGTGTCGGGCGAGCTTTCTGTTAAAAGTCTTGCTTATACGAAAACAGAGTTAATGAGAGCCGAATACGAAATTGAGGCGGTCAGGCTGAACGACTTTGATCTTTGTGAGTACACGATAGTTTATCCCAAAAAGGGAGTTGAGGGAGAGGAAGGTCTTGCCAAAATCCTTCGTGATAAGATATGTGAGAAAAGCGGATATTATCTGCCGATCGTTCTTGATTCTGATGCTACGGATTCTACAAGAGCTATTTGTGTGGGAAATACCTCTATCGGTGAAAGGGGAAGCGCTATATCTTCGGAAGAGGCTATTGTCTCCTTGTGTAGCGACGGAAGTATAGAGCTATTGGCAAAGGATAACATCGGAATATACGAGGCTATGACGTGTTTTCTTGATCTGCTTTTTACCCCTTGTCAAGACGGGTCGTATGATGCCACGCTTGATCGCGATATAGAGCTTAGCTATGATGCCGGCAGTATAAACTTTCTGATATTACGAGACGGAATTGGTAATTCAAGTGTCGATATATACAGGAACGTTGTCAACTCGGTGTACGGAAATAACGTTGCTTTCGGGCTTTTTGAATTTTGTGCCGACAAGGTTATCGCAAATATTGATAATAATATAGGGTCAATGAGCGGGCTCGGTATGCTTGCCGATTGCTATATAAACAGCGACGAGTTTGTATATAAAAAGCTTGAGTATGAGCGTATTGACGACGGTATGGTGATATCGGTCATTCTTGAAAGAAAAAGTGACGGCAGTGAGATAGCTTTTGTTCGTGCAATTGTAAACAACGGAGGAATTTCAGATGATTCGGACGAGCTTTATCAAGCTTTTTCGGATGCTTGCTCTGATATCGGAGACAGGTCGGCTCTTGTAGTCGTAGACCCCGAGTGGAATAAATATCAGCTTTTTATTAATGATTTCAGCAACTTTTCAAAGAGCGGCTCATCTGATTTGTTTTTCTTTACCGAAAATTGCCTTTTGGAGCTTGATTATCGCTCGGTGCTGATAGATTACTCGGACGGCATATATGCCGAAGTGATAAAATTAAAGCCTTATTACAAATAAATAAAAAGAGAGGAGTTCTATTTACATAGAACTCCTCTCTTTTTTCTACTTGTTGATTTGGAACATGCACATAATGAAGATCCCGATCAAGCATCCTATAAACAGACCAATAATAAAAGTCAGCATTGATCGCACCCTCGTCTTACGTACAAAGAAGGGTTTGGTTCAATATTCTCATTTGTACCTCTAAGAATTTTGAAATGTCTTGCAGCAACAAATTGTTACATAATTTATTATAACAAAATGTTACAATTCTGTCAAGGAATTGTCGAAAAAAGGAGAATTATGTCGAAGTGCAGATGATAGGGTTAAAGGAAATACGCAAAAAGAAAAAATACAGCCAGTTAAAGGTTGCAATTGATCTTTCGATCAGTCGCGAATCACTTTCCTATTATGAAAACGGAAAAAGAAGCCCCGATATTGACTTCCTCGTTAAGCTTTCCAAGTATTTTAACGTATCTATTGATTATCTTATTACAGGCTCAGAATTTAAGAAAAAATAAAAAGGACTTTCTAAGTCCTTTTTTATTTGCGTGGTATTTCGGGGAGAAAACCTTTACAAAAGTTTTCTCCCCCACTAAATCCCAAAACTTATCAATAAAGCTTATATCTTAATCTGAGATTATCTGCGATCATCGCGATAAATTCCGAGTTTGTGGGCTTACCGCGGTTGTTTTGGACGGTATATCCGAAATAACTGTTGAGTGTATCCACGTCGCCTCTGTCCCATGCGACCTCGATTGCGTGACGGATAGCGCGCTCAACTCTGCTTGTGGTCGTTTGATATTTCTTAGCGACAGAGGGGTAGAGCACCTTTGTGACAGAGTTTATTATGTCCGAATTGTTGACGGTGAGAAGTATCGCTGTGCGCAGATACTGATATCCCTTTATATGGGCGGGAACGCCTATCTGATGAATGATCTTTGTGACCTGTGTTTCAATGTCGGGCGTGCGGTCGTTTTCTGCCTTGGTGATGGCAGGAGAGACGGTGCTTTGCTTTCTTGTTTCGACAAGCGACGAAATGTGTTCGCAAAGGCTCTCCATATTATAGGGCTTGAGCAGACAAAGGTCTGCTCCTGCGTGTGATGCCTCTGTAAATATATTCTGATTTGATACCATAGATACCACGATAAATGCCGGAGGGAGATCGGGTGCAAAATTCAGTGATCTGCAATTTCTTATAACGCCGATGCCGTCAAGCTTTGAAAGCCAGATGTCAACTATCGCTATGTCGGGGTGGTATCTTCCTATTTTTACAAGTGCCTCCTCACCGTTTGTAGCCTCTTCAATGTTTCTATATCCACAGCGTATAAGCTCGTTTTTAAGTGATTGTCTTTGTGCCGCGTTTTCGTCAGCAATAAGTATTTTCGTTGTAAATTCCATATATTTCCCTCCGGACTTGTTTTTTATTACACCAATATTTTACCATATTCTGGTAAAAAATGCAATAGAATTTACAATTTTTTCCAATGCAAAAGGTAACAAAATATTTTGGAGAAAAATGGTAATTTTTTACATATTAACAAAACAAGCAAAAATAAAACAAAAAAAGCGGGGCTCGCCTCTGCATTCTTAGCGGAGAAAACACTAACACCACCAAGGAATTTTCTTTGATGGTGTTTTTCTGTCGGTGGAAACTTGCGAAAGGCTCCCTCCGGGAGGGAGCTGGATTTTGCGCAACAAAAGACTGAGGGAGAACGCGTTACAATCAAATTTACACAGATCAAAAGCCACGTGGGCTCCTTCCACCACTTCGTGGTCTCCCTTCCTCTCGGAGGAATGCTTTTGTGCTCCGTTATTCCGCGGATAGCGGGTTCGGGCTTCTGCCCGACCGTGCGTGGACGTCCACGCGCTATGCTTGCCCCAGACGCAAGCGTCGGGGAATGTGGAAAACAGCTTGAGTAAACCGCAACCCACCTTTTGAAAATTTAACTGTATGGTGAAAAAAACTCACTAAACGTGATATTGAATTTGTTTGTGCTCTATGTTACAATATAGTCAGAAAGAAGCGCGAC
>JAZSIV010000062.1:0-3937 GCA_045533995.1 Eubacteriales bacterium | reverse complement strand
GCAAGAAATCCGGCGGTTTCTTCGGCTCGGGTGAGAGCACGGGCTCTGTCGGCGTTGTAACCATCAATATGCCCAGAATCGCTTATCTTGCAAAGGATGAGGCTGATTTCTATGCTCGCCTCGATCACCTTATGGACCTCTCGGCTCGTTCGCTCAAGATCAAGAGAACTATTATCACAAAGCTTCTTGACGAGGGACTTTATCCTTATACAAAGAGATATCTCGGAACATTCAACAACCACTTCTCTACTATCGGTCTTATCGGTATGAACGAGGTTGGTCTTAACGCAAACTGGCTCAGAGCTGATCTCACAAGCGAGAAGACACAGGAATTCACAAAGAACGTTCTTAATCACATGCGCGAGCGTCTCTCCGACTACCAGGAGAAGTACGGCGACCTCTACAACCTCGAGGCAACACCTGCAGAGTCTACAACTTACAGATTTGCAAAGCACGACGTAAAGAGATTCCCCGACATCATAACAGCTGCAAAGAAAGGCGAGACACCGTTCTACACGAACTCCTCTCACCTCCCCGTTTCCTACACAGCGGACATCTTCGATGCGCTTGATATTCAGGACGAGCTCCAGACACTCTACACATCGGGTACAGTATTCCATGCATTCCTTGGAGAAAAGCTCCCCGACTGGAAGGCAGCGGCTAATATCGTTCGCAAGATTGCAGAAAACTACAAGCTTCCCTACTACACACTCTCTCCCACATACTCGGTATGCCAGAAGCACGGATATCTCACAGGCGAGCACTTCACCTGCCCGCACTGCGGAGAAAAGACGGAGGTTTACAGCCGTATCACCGGTTACTACCGTCCCGTTCAGAACTGGAACGACGGAAAGGCACAGGAGTACAAGGAGCGTAAGCTTTACGATATTCCCTACTCTCTCAACAACCGCGGTCTGAGCGACGATCTTTACAACAATGCTCCTATGCAGAAGGCTGAAAAGAGCGACAGCTGCGACTGTTCTGCTGAAAACGCAAGCTTGATTCTTGTTGCAACAACCACTTGCCCCAACTGCAAGATGGCAGAAAAGTTCCTTAACGATGCAGGACTTGCATTTACAAAGGTTTACGCTGACAAGGAGCCTGCAACCGCCGAAAAGTACGGTGTTAAGCATGCACCCACACTTGTAGTTGCTGTTGGAGATAAGTTCGACAAGATCGAAAACGTATCCAACATCAGAAAGTTTATTGAATCAACCAAATAAAACAATATCGGGCGGAACTGTTCAGGTTCCGCCCAAGACATAAAAGGAGATCAAATGTACGATATAATAATCGTTGGGGCAGGTCCTGCGGGACTTACCGCCGCAATATACGCTCTTCGCGCTGACAAAAAGGTGCTTTTGCTTGAAAAAGAAACCTTTGGAGGACAGATCACCTATTCACCAAGAGTTGAAAATTACCCCTCACAGCTTGCAATAAGCGGCAATGAGCTTGCGCAGATGATGCTCGATCAGGTAATGGAACACGGAGCAGATATTGAGCTCGCTGAGGTAGATGCGATAACCCCCACTAATGACGGATATTCGGTGCACACGGACAACGGCGAATTTTGCGCAAAGGCCGTGATCATTGCCACAGGCTCAAAGCACCGTCAGCTTGGGCTTGAGAATGAAAACGCACTTGTAGGCGAGGGCGTTTCATACTGCGCAGTATGCGACGGAGCATTTTACAATGGAAAGAAAGTTGCAGTAATAGGCGGTGGAAACACTGCACTTCAGGATGCCGTTCTTCTTTCCGACATCTGCACCGAGGTAACGATAGTTCAGAACCTTGCGCAGATGACAGGCGAGAGCAAGCTTGTATCCAAGCTTCAGACAAAGGACAACGTGAAGTTTATTTTCAATACGATAGTAACAGAGCTTGTAGGTGAAACTACTCTTTCTGCTATAAAGCTGCTCAACACCACAACCGAGGAATATTCCACACTTGAGGTTGACGGAATCTTCGTAGCTATCGGTCAGCAGCCCGAAAACAAGCCCTTTGAAAATCTTGCAAAGCTGAACGATTACGGCTATATAATCTCTGACGAAAGCTGCCTTACCAATACAAAAGGAATTTTTGTGGCGGGAGACTGCCGTACAAAATCTGTTCGTCAGATCACAACGGCAACTGCCGACGGTGCCGTTGCAGCACTTGCCGCGTGCAGATATATTGATAACAACTAAATAAATAAGCATAAAAAGCCGATTGCGAAAGCAATCGGCTTTTTGTGTTGAATATTGCAATATAAGCTTGACAACATGCAACTGTTTCAATAAATCAAAATCAGAATTCAATGCTGTTTTTAACAATAATTTTTAGAATTATCTGAAATTTTTTTCAAAGGTATCGAGAAGAGCCTCTCGCATTATCGTATACCATTCCCGTGTCGGATCTCCCGAAAGGATACCCAAATATTGCTTCATAGCCTTTACAAGCATCTCGGGGTTAAGGAATTCGGTCGAGGTCGCAGAAAGTCGCGCTTTTATAACGATACTTCCCTTTTCATCATCATACCTTACTTTTATTTCCTTTATAAGCGGAATTATATCAATTTCTTTTTCTCCCGACTTTGTGCTCTTGATCATATTAAGAGGGGCTGTTTCAAACAGGTGCTGTATCTTGTCGGCAAGCTCTCCCGATGCTCCGCCGCACACAAGCTCTATCTTATAATCCGCCCACATTATTTCCGAAAATTTCGTGTTTGGAATATAAGCGTCGGTAATATAAAGCTCGTCGGTAAGCTCAAGGTTTAGCCTCTCCATAATTTCCTCACAGCTTATATCTCCCTGCATTGAAAGATCGAGATATTCGCAAACGCTTTCACTTCCGATAGAAAGAGGAGATGAAAAGACAAGCTTCATATGAGGATTAAATCCCTTTGTGTACCATACGGGTACTCCCGAGCGCTTAATTACACGATTGAAAGTTCTTTGAAGGTCAAGATGAGAAATATACTGAAGATTTCCTATTTTTCTGAATTTAAGTCTGACAATAAATCTTCCCGCATTGGGATCAAGCACATTCTCTTTTATTTCTTTGATTTCGGACAGCACGTGCGCTCACCTCCCAGCTTGTTTGCTCCACAGCCACTGCACTGCTCGCGGCAGTTTGGCGTCGTATTCTCTGAATACGCTTTTGCTCTTTCGCGAAGGAAAAATTCTTTTGTAACTCCGCAATCTATAATATCCCAAGGAAGAACCTCGTCAAGACCGAATGCACGGTTTGCATAGAAGGCAGGATCAACTCCAGTTCTCTCCATTACCGAGATCCACCTGTCATAGTCAAAGCACTCATCCCAAGCATCGAACGCAAAGCCCTCACGGCAGGCAAGCTCAAGTGCATCGCAGAGCTTTCTGTCACCTCTTGCAAGAACTGCTTCAATACGGCTGACCTTGGCATCGTGGTGCTGATATCTTATCTTTCGGTCGCTTATAAGCGAACCAACATATTCCTGCTTTCTCTCAAGCTCCTCTATCGTATCCTGTGCTTCCCACTGAAAAGGAGTAAAGGGCTTGGGAATAAAGCATGAAACACTTATCGTGACCTGCGGGGCTTTTGCGCGGTTTCTCGTGGGGCATCTGTAAAACGCATCGAGAACGCACTTTGCAAGTGCGGGTATACCTGCAAGATCCTCGTCAGTTTCGGTAGGTAATCCTTCCATAAAATAGAGCTTGACCGTGTTCTTTCCAGCTTCAAACGCAACGTTTACTGCATGGAGCAGGTCAGCCTCGTATACGTTCTTATTGATAACGTCTCTGAGTCTTTGTGTTCCCGCCTCGGGGGCAAAGGTAAGCGAGGATGAGCGCACGGTAGCGATCTTATCCATCAGCTCTTTGGTGAAGCTATCTACACGCAAGGACGGCAGAGACAGACTGACATTATTCTCATCCGTCCATTCCAGCAGACTGCTTGTAAGCTCTTCAAGTCTCGTATA
>JAZSIV010000061.1:0-13182 GCA_045533995.1 Eubacteriales bacterium | reverse complement strand
AAGCCGGCAGCGATGATCGTGATCTTCATTTCGTCCTCAAGAGAGGGATCAAATGCAACACCCCAAATTACGCTTGCGTCTGCATTGCACTCATCGGAGATCATTGTAGCCGCGAGGTCAACGTCCTCAAGTCCCACGTCGGGAGAAGCCAAGATGCTGAGGATTATTCCCTTAGCGCCCTGAATTGCCGTTTCAAGAAGCGGGCTCGTGATAGCCATCTGTGCCGCCTGCTGAGCCTTGTCCTTGCCCTTTGCGCTACCAACACCCATATATGCAACACCAGAGTTTGCGATTATGGACACAACGTCTGCAAAGTCGATATTGATAAATCCGGGGATATTGATAAGGTTGGAAATACTCTGAACACCGCGGCGAAGAACGTCGTCTGCTGCCTCAAATGCGTTGAAGAGTGTTATTCTTGTATCAGATACCTGCTTAAGTCTCTCGTTAGGAATTACAACGATAGAGTCAACGTACTGGCTGAGCTCTGCAATTCCTTCGATAGCCTGTGACATTCTGCGGTTACCCTCAAATGCGAAGGGCTTTGTTACGACCGCAACTGTAAGTATATCCATTTCGTGTGCGATTCTTGCAACTACGGGAGCCGCACCGGTACCTGTTCCACCACCCATTCCGGCGGTTACGAATACCATATCTGCTCCTGCAAGGGCAGCCTTGATCTCCTCAAGAGATTCCTCAGCAGCGCGCTGACCGATGCTCGGATTAGCACCTGCGCCGAAGCCCTTTGTTATTTTCTCACCTATTACGAGCTGATTGGGAGCGCTCGAGTGACGAAGCGCTTGTCTATCTGTATTGATCGTAATAAATTCTACTCCTCTTACGTTAGAAGCAATCATTCTGTTGACCGCGTTGTTTCCGCCGCCGCCGACACCTACGACCTTTATACAAACTCCGCAATCACAGCTGTCGTCTCTTTCAAAATGCATGGCCATTATCCTCCCGTTTTTTCACGTATTATTAAATATAAGTAACTATAACTATATACATATATGATAATATATTTTAATTAAATTTGCAATAGTTTTTTTGAAATTTAATTATATTTTTACAAATATTTTTATCTATCCTTGCATATAATTATCTCTTATACAGATTTGTGAGGACAAATGACATTTTTTTATTTTATCCAACCGATTCCTCGGCACCCTCTTCTCCACCCGAAACACCATATATAGGTCTGATACTTATTTTATCACCGTTATCGGATATATCTATTGTGCCGCCCACCGCACCGCTAAGGTCTTCCTTAAGCGTTGCTCTTATTATGTATTCAAGCTTTACGTCAAGCTTTGAATATCCGCCAACACTTACCTTGAATACACCGTCAAGCTCGTTATACCCATTGTTTTGCGGATCGATAAGCTTGTTAAATTCAAGGTGAATATCGTATCTGTTTGCTAAATTTGCCGTACATATAAGCTCACCGGCTCGTGACGCGAGAAGCGTCTCCATTATTTTGTTTGTTTGTACTATCTCTTCTTCCCTGCCGCCAAACTCGGCTATCTGACCTACTATCGCTGTTTTCAGATTAGGGAGTGTAAGAAACTTCAACCCCTCATTATCTAAGCGTTCTTTATTTTTTGTCTCCTCAAGGACGCGCAGATCGTCGTCAAGTACGTAATAATCGCCCGATATCTCGATATACCATATAGGCTGATAACATTCTACGTAAAATTTTATTTTGTTTGGAAAGCTCGTTTTGATCTCTACGTTTTTAAGATATGCACAGTTTTCTAAAAGCAGCGCTTCCTTTTCGTCAAGATCAAGCTCATATAGCTTGTCTCCCTTTTTTATTTCCGATCCTGCCATAAGATCGGTAACACTGTACGGTGTCTCACCTACTATTTCAAATTTAGAAGCGCTGATAAAGCTAAGAGTAAAGCGAGAAATGCTTGAAAGCAAAAAGCCGCCCATCAAAACGATAAGAGTTATGGAAACAAGCGATAGAAGATCAATTTCTACCGTTTTTTCCTGCTTCTTATTTTGTGAGCGACCAAAATCTTGCATTTGATTTTCCTTAATCCTTTTTCTTTTTTTTGACAAGACACTCTATCTCGGAGTAGATCTTTTTGCCCGTCATACTATCATAAAAGCCACCAATATTTTCAGACATTCTCTGTCGTGCAACCTCATCATTAATAAGTCTTTCAACGGTATTTGCAACTACCTCACCATCAAATTCCTTTTCCTCAATTACGACCGCCGCACCTGCATCTGACAGTATCTTTGCATTTTTATACTGGTGATTATCGGTTACGTTTGGAGATGGTATAAGGATCGCCGCAGAGCGAAGTCTTGTAAGCTCTGCAAGGGTCATAGCGCCCGCACGACATATTACTACGTCTGCCGCAGCCATTTTAAGCGACATATCGTAAATATATTCGGTAAGCTTTATATTGTTAAATTTGTCAAGACCAGCTTCATTAAATTGAGCAAGCATATTTGAATATTCAAGTCTTCCGCTTGAATGATAGTGTACCACGTCTTCTCTTTTTGACGAAAAAGCCTTCATTACCTCAAGTGCCGCATCATTTACTCTAAGAGCACCGAGACTGCCGCCAAATGAAAGAATAACGTGTTTATATTTTCCATCTATTCCGAGTTTTTTTCTTGCATCTTCCTTGGAAATCCTATCAAACTCTCCGCGCATCGGCATACCGACCTTTACAGCACGGCGACAATCACCGAGCTTTTGAAGTGTCTCGTCAAAGTTTGTCATTACAAGATCGACCTTTGAACAAAGTCGTTTAACCGCAAAACCGGGTGTTGCATTTGCCTCGTGAAGAGCTGTTGGAATACCCATATCGGCAGCGACCTTTACCGTAGGCCAACAAGCATATCCACCCGTGCCGATAACGATATCCGGCGCAAACTCTTTTATTATCTTCTTTGCCTTACCTTGAGACGTTATTATTCTAACCGCAGTTTTTATATTTGAGAGCGACAGCGAGCGCTTTATTCCGCTTATCTCAACGTGCTTTATCTTAAATCCCGCCTTGGGAACAAGATCATTCTCAATTCCGCGCGAAGTACCTACGAAAAGTATCTCTGCGCTCGGATCGTTCATTTTTATTATATTTGCAATAGCTATGGCGGGATTAACGTGTCCCCCGCTTCCGCCGCATGTTAAAATAACTCTCATTACCCACTCACCCTAAAATCTATTTTTTTTGAGATGAAAACCGTGATATTGACAATATAATTCCTACTTCAAATATCTGTATCATAAGAGCAGTTCCTCCCGCGCTTATAAATGGAAGAGAAACGCCCGTATTTGGCATAGAATTGGTTACGACCGCAATATTCATTGCCGCCTGCAATGCGATCTTAAAGGTCAGTCCCCATACAACAAGCGCAGAAAACTTGTCGGGCGCATTCTGACCTATCTTTATTCCTCTCCATACGAGAAGAACAAAAAGAGCTATAAGGAGAAATGCTCCGATAAATCCGAGCTCCTCACATATTATCGGGAAAATAAAGTCATTCTGAGGCTCGGGAACGTATCCGTATTTCTGACGGCTGCTTCCGATACCCGTACCAAAAAATCCGCCCGATCCTATTGCATAAAGGCCTTGAAGCGTCTGCCAAGCAGAACCCAACGGGTCGACCTGATCAATAAAGAGCCAAGTGAACACACGCTCCTGCGCGTAATCGGATACAAGAATAAGACCAACACCTGCAATACCGATAACGGCAAAGAACATTATAAGCCATTTAGGACGTGTGCCTCCCAAAAACATTACGCAAACTCCGATAATTCCTATGATCATAAGTCCCGAAATATGTCTTTCAAGAGCGACCATTCCGCATATAAGACCTATGATCATCATCGGCATAAAAAAGCCGTGCTTGAAATTTCCGCCGAATTTATGTATTGACGTTATCTGCTTTTCATATTTCGACATATAAAGGGAAAGCATCATTATAACGCCGACCTTTGCTATCTCTGAGGGCTGTATTGTAATAGGGCCTATGGCGATCCATCTCTGTGCACCTCCGCCTATCGTTCCTATAACAAGAACGAGCAAAAGCAAGCCTATTGATGCAAAATAAGCACCCACACCAAAATATCTCCAGAACCAAGGACGTGCAAACATTACAAACGGGACGGTTATTACGATTGCAGAAATACTGAATATCAAGTTTCTGACAAGATAATATGTAGGATTGTCATACATTACCTCTGCCTCGACAACTCCCGCGCTATAACACATAACTATACCGAAGCATAAAAGCATAAACGACCACAATAGAAACCATTTGTCAACAGGTCCTCGGCAAAGCGGCTGTCGTCCCTCATCTTCTTCCTCTTTTACGGTAAGAGGTTCAAGATATATCGGATCATTTCTTTCAAGATGATCCTCATGCTTTTTTGACAGATCGTCTATCTTTTTTTGTACGATCTCCCTTTTCTCCGCAAAAAAATTATCGGAGGATTGCGCCTTGGATCTTTTTTCTTCTTCCTTAGACATACAACACCTCCGAATTTTTTATTTTTACAGACCAAACCAAGATACAACGCAAAGAAGCACTGTAACTATTCCGAACACACTTACGATTTTTCCTTCATTCCAACCACACTTTTCAAAGTGATGATGAATAGGTGCCATCTTAAATACTCTCTTGTGACGTATCTTAAAGCTTGCGACCTGAATGACATCAGACAAAGCCTCAATAACGAAAACACCGCCTGCAATAACAATTATAAGCGGATTGTTTATCAAAAATGCCGCTCCTGTAAGAATTCCTCCTAAAAAAAGCGAGCCGGTATCTCCCATAAACACCTTTGCAGGGTGAAGATTGAAAATAAGAAAGCCGATCATTCCTCCTATAAGGACTGCGGATATCAAAACAAGTGACTCGCTCATCATATTAAATGCAACGAACGCAAAAAATCCCGATACAACGAGAGAAATGGTAGATGCAAGACCGTCAACACCGTCAGTCAGATTTACGCTGTTTACCATTCCCGTAATAAGGAAAAGGGCAAATACGTAATAAAATATACCAAGCTCTATTTCTACTTCAACAAACGGTATATAAAGTGAAGTATCAATATAACCCGTTCCTACAAGTGCCACTATATAGATCGCGGCAACAAGCAACTGAAGCGCAAATTTCTGAAATGGCTTCAGACCCTCGTTTTCCTTTTTGAGAAGCTTGCAGTAATCATCAACAAATCCGATAAGACCGTTGAACACCGCAAGTCCAAGGGTGAGTGCCAAAGGTATAAGCTTGTATTGTTTATCATCAAGTGCATAAAAAACGGTAAATCCCGCGCACACAAAAAGCATTGCCATTATAAAGCAGATTCCACCCATTGTGGGTGTTCCAGCCTTGGACATATGCCACGACGGTCCTTCGGGACGTATGATCTGACCCACCTTGTGTCCCTTAAGAACAGGGATTATATAGTGAGAGAGCACAACGGTAAGCAAAAATGAAGCTCCCGCCGCTATTAAAAACTCTATAAATAACTGTTTATACATCAGTCGCCCCGCAATAATAATTAATTTATCCTATCCGCGTTTGCCTTAATATACTCGATCACTCGCTCAGCCGCAGCTCCTCTACTCGCCTTAACAAGCAGAATATCTCCCTTGCGAAGTGAATGCAAGAGCATTTCTCCGCTAAGCTCGGGATTTTTAGTGTCATTATTTCTATAAATATTTTCGGGCAACATACCGTGAAGAACAGCGCCTGTTGCGATACCGTCAGCATAAGAGCCGAACGTAAAGAGCATATCACCGCCTGCAAGTGCATAATCCGCGCCTACCTGCTCGTGATACTTTTCTGTTGAATCACCAAGCTCATACATATCGCCAAGAAGAGCGATCATTCTTGAAGAACTCTCCGAAGAGAGGCTCTTAAGAACCGAAATAGCCGCACGCATAGATTCGGGACTTGCATTATAGCAGTCTTCGATAACGCGTATTCCGCCAACTTCGTATATGTTCTGTCTCATTCCGACCTGCTTGAAGTTGCAAAGACCGCTTGCTATCATTTCTGCCGAAAGTCCATTTTTTTGTCCTACGACAAAAGCAAAAAGGGCTGCCATTATATTATGGTTTCCAAGCACGGGAATTGCTACGTTCTCTATTTTTTCCATAGAAGTTATTATATCGAAAACAGTGTATCCGTTAATAACCCTGATGTTTGTTGCTCTGTAATCAGCCTTTTCGTTTTCAATAGCAACGCTAATTACGTTTATACCTTGCTTTGTGTAACCAAAAAGCATAGGCTCATCACCGTTAACGATAAGTGTACCGCCACTCTTAAGACCGTTTACTATCTCAAGCTTTGCGCGACAGATATTTTCACGGCTTCCAAGATGACCTATATGAGAAGAGCCGATATTTGTAATAACAGCTATATCGGGTTCAGCAAGTCTTGAAAGGTAGTCGATCTCGCCAAGACCGCTCATTCCCATTTCAAGCACGGACACCTCTGTATCGTCCTTCATGGAAAGAATAGAGAGAGGAAGTCCAATGTTACTATTATAGTTACCCTCTGTTTTGTGTACTCTGTATTTTTCTGAAAGAACCGCCGCAATAAATTCCTTTGTCGTTGTCTTTCCAACGCTTCCGGTAACAGCGATCTTTTTGTGGTTGATACTGCGGTCGTATGCCTTTGCAAGTTCTCCGACTGCCTTTATAGAATCTTCAACAACAACGGCAGCGCATTTGCGATCCGAGATCTTATCGGGTATACGCTCACAAAGAATGCATCCACCCCCTGCTGAAAGCGCGGCATCAATATAATCGTGACCGTCAACTCTTTCTCCGCCAAGAGCGATGAAAAGAGCACCTTCAGCACTTTCTCTTGAGTCGGTACACACAGATTCAAAAAGAACATCGGAATTATTTTCACCGCCTATACAGCAAAGCATACCCCCGCATATCTGCGCAAGTCTTGCCATTGTAATTCCTCTGCAACCGATATTGACCTTCATGGTGTACCTCCTTTAAGATTTATGTCCGTACCTTTCGGACACTGCATTTTTTACTATTTCTATCTCATCAAACGGCTTGCGTCCGTTTGAACTTATCTCATATTTTTCGTGACCCTTGCCGGCGAGTATCACTATATCTCCCGCCTCTGCTATCGAGATGGCAAATCTTATTGCGCTTTCTCTTTCCACAACTATTATATGTGGTTTTTCCTTGTTAATTCCCTTATATATATCCGATATTATCTGTATCGGATCTTCAGAGCGGCTGTTGTCCGAGGTGACTATCACAAAATCCGAGAATCTTGACGCTATCTGCGCCATTTCCTTTCTTTTACCTCTGTCTCTCTCTCCTCCGCAGCCAAAAAGGAGAATTATTTTACCATCGTGCTCAATATCCCTTGCCGTCCGCAAAAGATTTTCAAGAGCATCGGGTGTGTGTGCATAATCAATATAAACCGAAAATCTCGGGGCATTCTCAAAAATTATTCGTTCCATTCTGCCGGGAACTACCGTCATGTGCGGAAGAAGAGCTGAAATTCTCTCACCGCTTATACCGTGCTCAATGGCAACCACTATCGCTTCAAGCGAATTCATTACCGAAAATCTACCAGCAAGGGGTATTTTTGCATCGAATATTGCTTTTTCGGAAACAAGCTTGTAAAAGACTCCGTTTCCGCCCCCCAAGCAAATATTCGATGCGACATAATCAGATTTTTTATTTTCGCAGGAGCAAAGTATATTTTTCTCTGCCCTGCTCGCTCCCAGAATATCAGGAGCGTATTTATCGTCAATATTTATCACAGCACGTCTGCATCTCTCAAAAAGAGCTGCTTTAGCCGCAAGATATTCTTGCATCGTACCGTGAAAATCCAAATGATCTTGTGTCAGATTTGTAAAAACAAGTGTGTCAAATATAATTCCGTCAAGCTTTGAGAGAGCTGACGCGTGCGACGTGGCTTCCATAAATACATATTCAACACCGTCATCTACCATCTCAGCGAGCATTCGATAAAGAACGTCGGGGTCGGGTGTTGTCATATTTGAAAGAGGGTCTGCACCTGCATAATTGATTTTTCTGCCGTTTGAGCGGCACTCTACCGTTCCTATCATTCCGCATCGGTAGCCGCACCCCTCAAAGATTTGGTGAAGAATATAGACCGTCGATGTTTTTCCGTTTGTTCCGGTAACACCGATGATCTTTAATCTTTTCGCAGGATTGCCGTGCCAGGTATTGTAGAGCAAAGATATTGCGCGCCTCGTGTTATTAACTTTAACAGTTGCGGCACCACCCACACATTCGTCACGCCCAACCTCCGTCACAATGACCGAGGCACCGGCATCTACTGCGTTCTTTATATAATCGTGTCCATCGGTATGCAGTCCGCTTATACAGACGAACATACTTCCCTTCGTTACCCTTCGGGAATCGGATACGATATTTGTGATCTCAATGTTTTTATATTCATCGGGACATGGTATATCCGCCCCCGACAAAAGCTTTTCAAGCTGCATAATTACCTCCGAAAGTGTTTTTTGTTTATACTTCCGAAGCAATTATCTGCTCTGTTTTCCGACTGTCAATCGTCCTTCCCAATATATCTGAATGTAATCGTGATGACCGTGCCCTTTGCGACCTTTGAGCCCTTGGGATGTGACTGCTCAACCACAACGATCTCTTCGTTACCCATCAGATAATGAGGTGTTCCCTCTATTTTAACGTTTAATCCAAGATTTATAAGTGTCTGATTTGCAAGTGCCGCCGTTTTCCCCATAAGATCGGGAACGATTATATCCTCGCTCGGAGCATCTCCGGCATAAAGGACAACACTTGCACCGTTCTTTTCTACGTAGGTTCCGCTAAGAGGCAGCTGCGCCGTAACCACGTTTCCGCTTCCGACGACCACAGCCTTAAGCCCTGCTTTTTCGATCATCTTTTGCGCGTAGCTTACGCTCCAACCCTTGTAGCCTGAAACACGCACTGCCATATTATCAAGCTCTTCCTGCGTGTAATTCGGCTGCACTCCCATATAAGGAAGAATATTTTCAAGAGCATTTCCAACGTAAGGAGCTGCTACCGTACTTCCGTAGAGATTTCCTTTTTTAGGCTCATCAACGACGATGATTATTGCAATTTCGGGATCATCAGCAGGAGCAAATGCAGCGCAGGAGCAAATGTATTCACCCTCATCGCCTGCTGTCTTTTTTTCCGACGTTCCCGTCTTTGCGGCTACTCTGTATCCTGCAACGTAAGCGTTTTTAGCACCGCCGTCACCCGACACACCCTCTTCAAGCATAGTTGCTATGGTCTTGCACACGTCCTCACTGACGACCTGTCGCTTGAGGTCAACCTTGTGCTCGTAAACCGTATTACCCGAATTATCGGTTATTTTCTGTACAACATACGGTGTGAGAAGATTTCCGCCGTTTGCGACTGCGGATATCGCACTTATATGCTGTATCGGTGTTACGTTAAAGTTCTGTCCGAAAGCGTATATTACAAGGTCAAGCTCGGTCATTTCCGATGCGAAGATGCTTCCGCCCTCGCCCGGCAGATCGATTCCCGTCTTTTCCTTATATCCAAACGCTTCTACGTGTTTTTTGTAATTGTCTATTCCAATTCTTGTTCCAAGTGTCATAAACCATACGTTACAAGATTGCTGAAGACCTTGCGAAAAGGTCAGCGTTCCGTGTCCCTTAACCTTATGACAGTGAATCTTATGACCGCTGAACACGAGAGATCCGCCACAGGTGCAAACATCACCTGTTTTTACAACCCCCTCTTCAAGAGCCATAGAAGACGTTATTATCTTAAAAGTCGATCCCGGGATATAGCTCTCGGTTATCGCTTTGTTTGACCACATATTTGTAAGCAGCTCAAGCCTCAGATCCTGATAAGCATCAGAGCTTTCGGAATATCCCGAAGCCACAAGCTCAGCTGCAGAAAGCTCATCGAGCTGCCACGGATCGTTCAGATCGAATTTAGACGAGGTTGCCATCGCAAGGATCGCTCCCGTCTTTACGTCCATCACTATTCCGCACGCTCTGTTCGTTGCCTTATGCTCGGCAACAGTCAATTCAATTTGTTCTTCGAGAAATCCTTGGATCGTCGCATCTATCGTTGTATGAACGTTATATCCGTCGACCGCATCAATGTAGCTCGCATATTCAAGGGGCATCTCGTTTCCGAATGAATCTCTTGCCTTTATGTAATAACCGTCGATACCTTTAAGGTATTCGTCGTACTGATATTCAATACCGTAAAGCCCCGCACCGTCACCGCTTGTAAAGCCTATAACGTGACCGCCGAGTGAATTGTAAGGATAATATCTTGTGCTTTGTGCCTCAAGATATATCATGTCCTCAAGTCCGTTATCATTTGCAAAAGCGGCAACCGCATCGGCTGTCTTTTCATCGACCTTTCTCTTTATCGTACGGTCAAGATATTTTGTATATTCAGTAGCCTGTTTATAAACGTTATCGTAATTAACATCAAGTATTTCGGAAAGTCCCTCGGCAACTATTTTGTAATAATTTTTGGTTGCATTCTCACCAAGCTTATCCTGTGCCGATTTAATTGAGGATGGAGAAATAAAAACACGGTAGGTCGTAACGTTTGTTGCAAGGACGTTACCGTTCATGTCGTATATCTTTCCGCGGTCAGCAGGAACTGCCGATTTTGTGGTCATCTGATCGATAACCTTTTTTTGATATTTATCAAAGTTTACCGTTTGGATATATAAGACACGAAGAAGAAGCGCTCCAAAAACGACAATTATCAATATTCCAAGTATTGTTGAGCGTCTTACCGCTTCAGTGCTCAATCTACCGCGCGCCATCTAAACCTCCATGCCCCGTCATCTATAAACTATTTTAAGTAATATGTGCTTATTTATTGATATGAGGCACTGTGAAAATTTATACGTCAATCAAGGTCAATACCAAATGCGTTCAAAAGAGCCGCAAATCCGACCTTTTCGTCCTCCTGCTCGTATATCTCAATTTTTTCCTCAGAAGCAACGCTGAGTGTTTTTCCACCGGCAAATTCACCGGAGATCATTCCAAGCGCCTGTGCATCTGCCTTTATGGAATCTATATTATATTTAAGATCAAGTTCGCTTTGCAGTTCCGACTGCCTTGCTTCAAGAACAGTTATCTGTGTATTAAGGCTTCCAAGCTCGCCCGATGCATTTCCAATCAACACCGACCCGCTGACTATAAGTCCCAAAGAAAAAGCAACTACAGCCACATAGCTCATAGCGGCTGCAGGAAATCTGAATCTTGCTCCTATTGTTCGTCCTTCCTTTGCTTCTATGGGAAGCCATTTGTTTTTAAGCTCTATAATAGCCGAAACCGCGCGTCGTATGTGACCCTCCTTTGAGTCAGACGACCCTTCTCTTGCCGTTGCGCCTTTGCGGGAGACCGCGCGCTCATTTTTACTTGCCACCGCATTCTCTTCTGTGCGTGTAGGAAGCGAGTAAGGACGACGGCTCTTGAAATATCTTACGAAATCATCAGAGGTCATATATTTGCTACCGTTATATTCACCGCTGCGGTAGCTTGCACCTATACCGCTGCGAGAATTGAAAAGATAGTAGTTCTCAGCAGTTTTTGTCTGTTCTTCTTTTTTTATTTGCTCTTTCGCACCTTTTTTAACATTGACGCTGATGCCCCTGGCACCGTATCTTGCTCTGAGCTCTGCAATGCAGCGTGCGTATGACTCGTTTGTAAGTTGAGAAGACATAGACAATAACCTCCGAAAATAATATTTACAGCTTCTGGGCAACCCGAAGCTTTGCACTTCTTGAACGTGGATTTTGTGCCAGCTCTTCATCCGACGGCACGATCGGCTTTTTAGTTATCACCTTAACGGTGGGTTTATTATTACAAACACAAACAGGAAAATTTTTGGGGCAAGTGCATCCCTGTGAAAGCGAAACGAATGTTTGCTTTACTATTCTGTCCTCGAGAGAGTGGAATGTGATTATCGCTATTCTTCCGCCCTCTGCCATAAGCTTTGACGCATCTCTTATCGCAGGTTCTATAACGTCAAGCTCTCTGTTGACCTCGATCCTTATAGCCTGAAAGCTCTTCTTTGCAGGATGATGTCCGCCCTCGCGCGCCCGCGCGGGAATAGCATTTTTGATGATAGCCGCAAGATGCGCGGTGCTTTTTATCGGAGCTTTTTCTCTCTCGGCAACGATCGCCGATACTATCTGCGGCGCAAACCGCTCTTCTCCGTATTCAAAAAGAATTCTTTTAAGCTCCTCGGAGCTATATGTATTTACAACCACCTCAGCGTTCAAAGTGGCTCTGTTATCCATTCTCATATCAAGCGGAGCATCCGCATTATATGAAAAGCCTCTGTCGGCAGTGTCGAGCTGATGAGACGAAACTCCAAGATCGAGAAGCAATCCGTTTATCTTCTCAATACCGAGCTCTTCGCAAACGTCCTTAACGTTTGAAAAATTGTTTCTGACTATCGTAACTTTATCGGCGAAAGGAGCAAGTCTCTCTCCTGCCGCTCTGATCGCCGCAGAGTCTTGATCTATGCAGATAAGTCTTCCGCCATCAAGCCTCCGGGCAATCTCAAACGAATGGCCACCGCCCCCCGCAGTGCCATCGACGTATATACCGTTAGGGTCAATATTAAGACCGTCTATACATTCGTCCAGCAAAACCGAACGATGAGAAAATTCAAGCTTTTTTTCCATTTTACAGACCAAAAGATTCAAGAGCCGCCTTGATGTCGTCAAGGTTTTCTGTGTTAACAGTGAGCTCGTATTCTTCCTCAGACCAAATTTCTGCGTACGTTCCGCATCCTACCACAACCGCGCCCTTTGTAATCTTTGCGTGATCGATAAGCGACTGAGGAAGCACTATTCTTCCCTGCGTGTCGGGAGATACTTGAGCCGCATTTCTGTGAAGAGTTCTTAAGATGACCTCGGAATCTTTTCTGTCCATTTTGAGTATCGGTGCAATGTAGTTATCCCACTCTGCCATTGAGTAGACCTTGAGGCAGTTATCTCTTATGCTTCGAGCGACCATAAAGCTCTCTCCAAGCTCTTCTCTGTGCTTTGCGGGAATAAAAAGTCTTTTCTTAGGATCCAGCATATGTTTGAATTCACCTGACAGCATCTTTCTGCCTCCTTTCTGTGATTCACAAACGATTAATTCAACACTTTTAACCATTTCAAACCACTTTTAACCAC
>JAZSIV010000113.1:0-6450 GCA_045533995.1 Eubacteriales bacterium | reverse complement strand
TCTTGTCTTCCTAAGACCGCTTGGCCTCCGACTTGGCCTGGTGTTAATGATGCTATCGGAAACTTCTTTGCTATATTTACACCCGAAATATTTAAGACGGTACCCGTCGGACAGTATGCAGGACAGCCGAAATATTGGCCTTGGTTCTGGATCATCGTGCCCGCGTTCGTGCTTGTAACACCAATCGCTTTCTTGCTTTGTATGATATTTGACAGAAAAAATTTCTTCCGTGACGTTAAAAGGTTAATACATCGTTTTTTCAAAAAGAATGGAAACGAGATTAATTTGAAAGCGGAATAAAACCGCATATAAATATTTGATCAGCAACAAACTCCACCTGCAAGGGTGGAGTTTGTTTTTATTAAATCTGTTGACTTTATAATACAAATATGATAAAATAACAAATGATATATAACGATAGCTATATTATGGAGGTATGCTATGCCGCCTAAGGTAAAAATAACAAAAGAGGATATAATAAACACAGCACTTGATCTGATGAGGAGCAACGGGGAAGGGGCAATAAATGCGAGGAGCATTGCTAATGCGCTTAACTGCTCTACACAGCCCGTTTTCTCAAATTTTGAGACTATGGAGGAATTGCAGCTCGCAGTGATAACAGCCGCGTATGAACTATATTTGGGCTTTATACAAAGAGAGGTTGAAAAGGGAATTTATCCACAATATAAGTCATTTGGTATGGCGTATATTCGTTTTGCGAAGGAAGAAAAAAAACTGTTCAAGCTCCTGTTTATGTGTGACAGAAAGGGCAAGGAGCTGATACCAACGGCTGATTTTGATGCATCTGTCGATATGATAATGAAGTCAAACGGAGTCACGAGAGAGGTGGCAGAGCTTATGCATCTCGAAATGTGGACCTGTGTTCACGGTATAGGAACTATGTTTGCCACGTCATTCCTCTCACTTGAATGGGAGCTGATCAGCGATATGCTGACTGACGTATATCAAGGAATACGTGCAAGGCACTTATCGGAGGAAAAGCGACAATGATTGCAATTAAAATCGAAGAGCTTACAAAGAAATATAAAGACGTACTTGCCGTTGACAGACTTTCTCTGTCTGTTGCGGAGGGCGAGCTGTTCTCGCTTTTGGGTGTGAACGGTGCGGGAAAGACAACTACGATCAAGATGCTTTCCTGTCTTGTTGAGCCGACGGGCGGAGATGCTTATTTGCTTGAAAAAAGCATCTGCAAAGAAGCTTCGGCTGTCAAATCATTTATTGCTGTCTCTCCGCAGGAAACGGCAATAGCACCGGGGCTTTCAACAAGGGAAAATCTCGAGCTCATGTGCGGGGTGCACGGCTTTACAAAGGAAAAAAGAAAAGCAAAAATATGTGAACTTATAGAACTTCTCGGGCTTCAAAGCGTAATAGACAGAAAGGCGGGGAAGTTATCGGGCGGTTGGCAGAGAAGACTCAGTATAGCAATGGCGCTTATCAGTGAGCCAAAGATACTCTTTCTTGACGAGCCTACTCTTGGACTTGACGTTATCGCAAGGAGCGACCTTTGGGATATTATTCGTTCTCTCAAGGGCAGAGTTACCATAATTTTGACGACGCATTATATGGAAGAAGCAGAGGCACTCTCCGACCGCATCGCGATTATGAAAGACGGAAAACTGCTCATTTGTGATACTGCCGAGAAAATAAAGGAAGAGGCAGGCACAGACAATTTTGAACAGGCTTTTGTCCGTATAGTTAAGGGGGTAGAGAAATGAAAATGCTGACCTTTGCAAGCAGAAACACAAAGGAAATAATCCGCGACCCTCTGACTCTATGCTTTGGTTTGGGATTTCCTCTAGTTCTTATATTGATGTTGAGTGCTATTCAGGCAAACATACCTGTACAACTGTTTGAAATACAGCATCTTACACCCGGAATCACGGTGTTTGGCCTTTCATTTATGACACTTTTTTCGGCAACGCTTATTGCCAAGGACAGAGCAAGCTTATTGCTTCAGAGATTATATACAACACCGCTGACGCCGATTGATTTTATACTCGGATACACCTTACCGATAGTTCCGTTTTCGGTGGCGCAGAGCTTTATTTGTTATATCGTTGCAATAATTCTCGGACTTGAGGTATCGATAAATATACTTCTTGCATTGATTTTTATAATACCGATTTCCTTTTTATTTATTGCGCTTGGGTTGCTTTTTGGCAGTATTCTTAACGATAAGCAGGTCGGTGGAATATGCGGTGCGTTGCTGACAAACCTTTCTGCTTGGTTGTCGGGAACTTGGTTCGACCTTGAGCTTGTCGGGGGTGCATTTAAGAAAATAGCATACGCGTTGCCATTTGTTCACGCGGTCGAAATGGAACGTTCTCTTCTTTCGGGCAATATTTCGTGTATCTTTCCGCATATATGGTGGGTGCTTGGATATACTGCCGTTGCGCTTTCCTTGGCTGTGATTTTGTTTTTGAAGCAGATGAAAAATCAGTAAACTGATTTATGTTGACTTTCCTGTCTGAAAGCGGTATAATGATGCCAAAGAGCCTATCGCAAAGGTTATTTTTGGAAATGATGACAACCGTGTGATCCTTGCCGTACCCAATGCTTACAAAGCGGCAAGCTTGCATTCTGATCTGAATAGTATATATTATAATTTTAAGAAACGAAAAAGGAAGTAAATATGACTGATTTTCACAGCCACATTCTCCCGAATATTGATGACGGAAGCTCAAGCGTAGAGGAGAGCTTGGAGCTTTTAGCTATGCTTTCGTCTCAAGGAATAGACACTGTTGTAGCCACACCTCATTTTCATCCTGCATACAGTGATGTTGATGAGTTTTTGTCAGAGCGCGATGCAGCCCTTGAAAAGATAAAGCAATGCGCAGGTAGTGATAGCTATCCAAGGATATTGCTTGGCGCCGAGGTCGCATATTTTATGGGAATAAGCAATATGCAGGAGCTTTACAAGCTGAAAATAGAGGGGACAGACCTATTGCTTCTTGAAATGCCATCCGAAAAATGGAGCAAGTATATGATAGAGGAGCTTTTGACGCTTGCATCAAGAGAGGATATGACGGTACTTCTTGCACATACCGAAAGATATTTTGAGCACGTGAGGGAGTCCGTATGGAAAAAGCTTTCTGCGGCGGGTATACTTATGCAGTCAAACATTCGCTTTTTTGCAAGTGCCAGAACAAGAAAAAAGGCGTTCAGGTGGCTAAAAAAGGGTAGGGTGGACTTGTTCGGCTCTGACTGTCACGATACAAACTACCGCCCGCCAATGTTTGATGTGGGGCTTGCTGTAATAAGAGAAGAGCTTGGCGAGAGTTTTATAGAAAAAACACTCTTGTGTGAAAAGAAATTTATACAATAAAAAAGGTTGAAGCCGTACAGCTTCAACCTTTTTTATTTCCAAGATTTGAAAAGAACTTAAAGGTAAGAGGCCAGAGTATTCCGCCAACAACTACCATAAGGAAGTAGCGTACACTTCGTGCGACAAGATGCCCGCCAAAAATGGCATCGATCGGAGCGCGAAGGAGCTCCTTTACAGCAAGTACAAGCAGAAGTCCGCCGACAGTCTTTATTATCTGCGTCCACCACACAGCCTTTGTTTCAAATTTCAGCCATTTAAGATCGACTGTATAAACAAGGAGAAGTCCTAATACACAGCCTAAAAGCGTAAATCCGTTTTTGCGCGCCGAGTTAAGATTTTCAACCGCTTCTACAGCAAATACCTCCTCGGGAAAAGGGAAGAACATTATAAAGCAAAGATAAGCTATCATTATTCCCGTAAATGAGAAAAGAATTGCATACATTACTTTGGGAGATTCTTTTGCCTTGTTAAAGAGGGGATGAGCTGCAAAGATCAGAATCAAAGCTATTACGACAGACACGAGTACGTCTTGAGGTGTATGTACACCGAGATACATTCTTGAAATCGGGACAAGCACGGCAATAGCTATCATAGAGATGCGCAGTGCCTTGCTTTTCATAATACGGGCGATTCCGCCAAACAGACCAACCGACGTTTGTGTGTGTCCGCTAGGGAAGGAATATCCCGTTGCCGCTTCCTTTGCTGATTCAACTATTGTAAAATTGGGGTCTTTTATCCAAGGCCTTGGAACACGGCAGAGCATCTTGAGAAATTGATTGATAACCGTTCCCAAAAATCCGACGCAAAGAAGATAGTATCCTTTATGCTTATCTATGCACCAGAAAAATATCATTCCAAGTGCCATAAAGACAGTTTCTTCTCCGCATAACGTTATGATCGAGAAGAAAAAATCAAGTATGGGATTTCTTATGCTTTCAAAAAAATATAAAACGGGCATAATTTCAGAACCTTTCTTTATAATAGCTTCCCTTTTATGATACACTAAAAATTTATCTGTGTCAAGATTTGTAAGAACAAATATGCTTTGCCGACCTTGACATAGGGGGATAAACGGTGTTATAATAACTTCATTAGCGAAAAGGAGGTAGATAAATAATGTTGTTGCATCAAGTTACACATGCGTTTTTGCACGCGCTTGAACATTCGTTGCCATTACTTCCTTTCTTGTATATCACGTATCTTGTTATCGAGCTGCTTGAGAGAAAAGCGGGCGATAAAATGCAAAAGGCATTGGTTCGATCCGGAAGATTCGGTCCGATTTTTGGCTCGTTTTTGGGAGTGATCCCCCAATGCGGTTTTTCCGCGGTGGGCGCAACTCTTTATGCGGGTCGATTTATCACGGTGGGAACGCTGATATCAATATTTTTGTCGACCTCTGATGAAATGCTACCGATCATGATATCAAATGGCACGCCTATCGGTGTTATCGTTAAAATACTTGCTTACAAGGTGCTCGTAGCTCTTGTGGCGGGATTTTTAATAGATGCTATTTTTTCATTCTTGAATAAAAAAAGAAATTCTGAGGAACATAGGATACATGTAGAGCAGTGTGGCAAAGGTCACTGTCATTGTGAAGAGAGAAATATTTGGATCGCCGCGCTTTTGCACATGGCAGAGGTCGCGTTAAGTATTTTAATTATTACCTTTGCGCTCAACCTCGCTCTTGAATTCTTGGGTGATGACTTTTTGTCGGGTATTTTGCGGGGAAGTCCTTTGCTTGGTGTTTTGCTTTCAGCAATTGTCGGGCTTTTACCGAATTGCGCTTCGTCTGTTGTAATTACTCAGCTTTATCTGGACGGTATTTTGTCGGCGGGAGCTATGCTTTCGGGTCTTCTTGTCGGTGCGGGTGTTGGTGTGCTTGTGCTTTTGAGAGTGAATCGCCCCATTAAAGACAGTATAAAAGTAATTTTGCTTTTGTTTTTTGTAGGTGTTGTGGCGGGATATCTGTTTGAACTGTTTGGTTTTGTTTATTGATTTTTTTTAGAAAATTAGCATATAATATAAAGTGATTTTATCTTTATTTTTGTGTTACGGTAAAAGGAAAGTCAATGAAAAAAAATAAACCGTATATAAAAGAATTTTTATTTATAATTATAGGATCATTTATACTTGCTCTTGGAATTAACATGTTCCTTGCACCAAACAAAATATCGTCGGGAGGTATCTCCTCTATCGGTACGATACTATTACACCTGTTCGGCGTTAAGATGTCGATAACGAACCTTGTGGCAAATATTATATTGTTTATTTTTGGTTTTAAGTATCTCGGTAAGTACGCTGTCGTAAAAACCGCCGCAGGAATAGCCTTTTTGACACTCTTCCTTGAACTTACAAGCCGTATTACCACATATAATGAGGATATGATGCTTGCAACCGTGGTGGGTGGTGTACTTGTAGGACTGGGTGTGGGACTTGTAGTGCGCCCGGGCGCTTCAACGGGTGGAAGTGATTTTGCTGCACTTATAATCAAGCGTTTTGCACCTCATTTTTCACTTGCAAATATAATTCTTGTAATCGACTGCGCCGTTATTATTATTTCGGGTATAGTTTTCAAAAGCGTTACGATAACTATCTTCTCGGTTATTTCAATGTATATTTCATCAAAGGTGACCGATGCAGTTGTTACAATGGGTGATGCGGCAAAGGCAATACAGATCTTTTCTTCAAAAAATGATGAGATCGCATCTCGAATTATGGCCCAGTTTGAACGAGGAGTTACGGGAATATACAGTAAGGGAATGTACTCTCAAAAGGATAGAATTATGCTTTTATGTGTTGTAAGTCCCAAGGAGCTGCCGATCGTCATCAACGTGATAAGAAGTATCGATAGCAGTGCTTTTATAGTAATAAACGATGCAAGAGAAGTGCTTGGCGAGGGCTTTAAGGAAGAAAGCTCTTACGATCAGATACAATAAACAAAAAACCCGACCGAAATTTGGTGCGTGTTCTTAAGGACAGTTTTCAAAATACGGTGTATCTCGAAAGAGGTATGCCATATTTTGCATTTGTGTCCACAAATGCAGTGCTTGTTCAGGAAAATTAACAAACCATATATGAACAGTATAAATGCGTACTTGCTCACC